>JAICSR010000387.1 GCA_025936795.1 Ktedonobacterales bacterium
AAACCCAAGGTGCAAGGGGAGCGGCATGCGCCCCACATGAAGAAACGCCAGGGGAACGCTTACCACACCCCCGATGATCCACGTCTCCGCGTGCCGGCTGGCCAGATCGCCGTGAAGCATCCAGTCTCTGCCTGCAAATGGCACAGCGAGTCCAACGGTCATGACCACGATACCAAGCGTTGCGATCAGGCGCGCGGCCCACGGCCGTGTCAACAGCAAAGACAAGCGGTTCTGGCGAAGCGGCTGCGTCGTCGTGTCCATGGCTTCTCACGTCTCGATGTTCCACTACAGAAAGAAAGCGATCAGTAGTCGTTCCGCTAGTATGACGCAAAGGCGCGTCATGCGCAATGATTGCAGGCGCTTGCCCCTTGCGAGAGTGTGTAGCCGCCCCTTGGCTGCCCGCCCTCGTTTTTTGCCCCGTGTTTTGCGCAATCCACGCCAATAGAACTCGCCTTGATGGCGCATCCGGCCAGTTTCAGGAACGTCGTCCTCACCCTTCTCCTGGCAGGAAGTCT
Organism: Ktedonobacterales bacterium; assembly: GCA_025936795.1. Lineage (GTDB taxonomy): Bacteria > Chloroflexota > Ktedonobacteria > Ktedonobacterales > JADMIN01 > JAKAIY01. The sequence goes on from JAICSR010000387.1 coordinate 516, forward strand.
TTTGATGATGGGCCCAGGAAGGCGAAGCCGCCAGTCGGGAGACCAGCGGCTGATACGACCTGCTACGACTTCGGGTGGTGCTGTACCTCAACCGTGATACGCGGCTGTACTCCGGCCAGGGCGGGCAGCAGGTGGTTGAGTACCTGCTCTGCGGTGGCTCGAAACTCGTTGCCGCGTGTGCTCACCTTGACCCATGGACGGGCGTCGTCCCGCCCGCGTGGGGCGCGGAAATAGCGCTCTGTTGCATCGCGCCCCGCGATGTGAAAGATAATGACGTAGCTTTCGTTGGTCATATCCATAGGATGTCCCTCTGGGGGCGAGGCGTTTTCTGTTGCACGACATCAGGCTCCAGGGTCTTAGGGTCTTGAAGCAGCGTGCACATTCAATCTCCTCTGCCTGAGGAGGGGCTGGCAGGCGAGACTCCTTGGCCTGGCTGATACGCCAGAGGCGCCAGATGCGACACTTACAGAAATGGGCCAGAAAGCCCCCGTCTTTGAAGCGGGGGATGAATGGCCCGGCGCCTTGCGAGCTACGTTGCCCCAGTGATACACGCTCGGTATCAGGTGGACGCTGTAATTAGGAACGGCTCGTATGTACCCGTTCGCCACCTGGTACGGCAAGACATCTATCCAACACGCAGCAATGGGCCGGGCAGGCCCTTCGGGGACTCGCGGCAGTAGCTGCGGGGGTGAACCGAGCATCCCCCGTGCTTTAGCCGGGGGAGTGTCAATCGAAGGTCAGATGTTGCTTGTGCGCGAGATAGCCGAGCTTGCCGATGAGGTTGTCCACGACTTCCTCCCAGACAAATTCGGATGCGGTGCGATAGGCTTCAGCGCGAATCTTCTCGCGCTCCTCTGGGTGCTGCTGAAGATGGTTGAGATAGCCAACGATCTCGTCGGGGTCTTCGGTCTCCAGCGCGACGGCGTTCTCGAATGAGACGGCGTAGTCTTCGCCCGTCGAGCCCGTGAAGGCGATGCCGCGCGCGGCCATCACTTCGAGGCCCACCAGGCCAAACGGCTCATGCCCGCTATTGGCCAGCGTCGCATCGGCGGCGGCGTAGCACATCCGCACGAACTCTTCAGGAACGAAGAAGCGCATGTTGTAGATGTCGGCCTCGCCTGCCTCGCGCAGCAGTTCGATGCACTCCATGGAGGTGGGACGCTTCGCCTCGATGTTGACCACCCGCAGCCCCAGATCGTGCGCGCGGCGCAACACCTCGCCGCCGTGCGGCTCGATGCCGCCTCGAATGACCATCGAGACGGGCTTGCCCGTGGACTTCAGGCGTGCGACAGCTTCGACGGCCATCAGCCAGCGCTTGTCCGGGTCGAAGCGGCCAATCTTGAAGAGGAATGTGCGCTCAGGGTCGCCGCGCTGCATCACCTCGCGCAGTTGGGCCACCGCATCAGCGTCCACCGGATCGAGGTAGCGCCGGGGGATGCCGTTGGGGATGGCAAGCGGGTTGACGCCATATTGCCACATGCGATGCTTCATGTAGCGGCTGACCGTGGTGATGGTCGCGGTGTAGCCCAGGCGCCCCCAGTTGATGCGATGCAGCGACATCAGGCTGTTGCAGTTCCACATGATGAGCGCGCGATTGCGCACGCCATGCCAGTGCAGCGTATCGGAGACGCGCGAGATGACCTCGGCGGTGTGCCAGTCTTCACCGATGATGACGACGATCTTGCCCTGCTCGATGGCTGGCTTGGCGATCTGCTCATAGACGTGATAGGGAACCGTGTCGTTGTACTCGGTGAGCTTCTGCTCCTCGCCATCGTAGACGCCGTTGGGATAGTAGCGGCTGATCCACTGCGCCCAGCGCTTGATGTGCAGGCGTCCCTGGATGCGATCTTCAGTCGCCTGCTTGTTGGGGTCGCCAACGAAGATCAGATGGGTCTCGAAGCCCATGGTCGCCAGCGCCTCGGTCAGCTCGGCGACGCGGGCGCCAAGACCGCCAGCGGTCGAGTAGACGTCTGGCCCCTCGAAGCAGAGCGAGACGAAGACGGTGTTCGCCGGGGAGATGCCATGGCGCGTGGCTGGCAGAAGTTGCGGCTTGGCTGGCGTTTGCATGTGCATCGCGTCCGCCGCCAGGGTCTCCGCGACAGGCGCCGCGGAGGTCGCGGGCGCCGCTCGTGGCGCGCGGCGGCGCGGGGCGGGCGCTGGCGCGGGAATGGCGGGCGCGTCGGACGATGGGGCGCTCATCTGTGACGGCGTAGCGCGTCGTGGCGCACGCGGCGCACGAGCGCCAGGCGCCGCGTTGGTGGCTGGGCGGGCGCGCGGCGTACGGCGGGCGGCGCCATTGGCGGGCGCGGGCGTTGCGTTGTTGGCGCTGGCGTCCTCGGCAGGCTGCGTGGCGTCCATCTGCGTATCTTCAACTGACATATGTGTGAACAGTCCTCTCATCCACCTGATGTAGTCTCTGCCCGACGTTGGGGTATACGGACGCCACAACCGTGAGGCAGTGTGGCGACGTCGCCAGCAGGGCGTATGAGGCGCGCTCGGAGCGCGACTTGTCTCTCCGGCCGCTCATCGGCCAGCGAGACCTCAATCCTCTCGTGGAGGCCTTCGCTCCCTAAGACGGGTTGTATGTCGCGCCAGTCACCACACTACACGTTTCGCAAGCGTCGCGTCCAGGGGTGAAGCAGATTCGTCGCCAGTCGTGCGAGTCGCCGTCTCCGCCTCCTCGCGCCGTCTTCCCCCCAATCAACGTTCGTAGCGCCAGGCGCGCGCGATACTGGTATACTGGCGTGGCGATGCGATGGGCGCGGCATGGATGGAACAGTGACGATGAGCGAGCCAGCGATGATGGATGAAGGCGCGACAACGACGACACAGGCGCAACCACGGCTGCCAGCGCTCGGCAAGCGGCTGCCCGGGAAGCGGATTGCGCAGGTAGGGCTGTCGGTTGGGCTGCTGGCGCTCTGTGCCTGGTTTCACCTCTGGCGGTTGACGCAGACGCCCGGCTGGGATCCGCAGGAGGGCTACAACCTCGACCTTGCCTGGAATCTGCTGCACGGCCACCTGCGCCTGTTTGCCCTGACGCAGGACTTTGCACAGCATCCGCCGCTCTTCTATCTCCAGCTTGCGCTCAGCATCCGCCTGTTTGGCTACAATCTGCTTGCAGTGCGGGCGCTGACGGCGCTCTATGCGCTGCTGACCTGCGGCGCGATCCTGCTGATTGGCGCCAGGCTGCTGGGCGCAGGCGCGGCGCTCTGGAGCGCGGCGGTCTACATTGTCGCGCCGGTCATGCTCGCCAACACGCGCTGGGGCTATAGCTACAGTATGCTCGCGTTCGTCGGGCTGCTCTGCCTTTGGGCGGCCTGGGAATCGCTGGCCGCGACCGATGCGCT
>JAICSR010000050.1 GCA_025936795.1 Ktedonobacterales bacterium
GCGACCGCGACGCCATCGAGCTGGCTCATCGCGATGCCCTGGCCACGCAGCAGCCAGCGCGCGCGTTCGAGCGTCTCGGCGCCGTGCCGCTGGCCAACGCGCCAGTTGAGTTCGGCGAGCAGCGCGTCGTTATCGGTGAGCGCCAGGCTGGCGTAACTAGTGGAGGTGTCGATGGCAAGCAGCATTGCCTAGCGTTCCTCCACGATGGCGCGGGCCAGCGCCGCTTGCACTGCGGCGCCGCGCGGCCCGGCGCTCGTCACTTCGATCATGCGCTCGTCAGGCCCCGAAGCGCGCAGCGTGATGCGCAGATAATCGATTGGCCAGGGTGGGGGAACGTCCTGCTCGCGTGGTTCGCCACGCTCCGCCCACTCGATTACGCAGACGCCCTCGCCAGCGAAATAGTCCTCGAAGCCTAGCGCATAGACCTCATCTGGCGACTCGATGCGATAGAGGTCGAAGTGATAGAGTGGCAGACGGCCAGTATATTCCTTGAGGATGGTGAATGTCGGGCTGTTGATGACGCCGGGAACGCCAAGTCCGGCGCCGATGCCCTGTGTCAGCGCGGTCTTGCCAGCGCCGAGATCGCCGATCAGCAGCACGACATCGCCAGGCGCGAGCAATGCGCCCAGCGCCAGGCCCACACGGCGCGTCTGCTCGACACTGACGCTCCGCGCCTGCGTCACTGTGGAGCCGACATGCTGCGCTCCGGTTGATTCAGTGCTTGTCCCTGGCATATCCATCCGCTCTGCTCGTGCGGCTGACTGGTCGCTGTGCATGGACGCACGTCATTCAGAATTATAGCACCCCCAGGGCGAGCGTCTGGTATGGCGCGGCTTGAACTGCGCTTCAGGCGCTGGCTCAGGCGCTGGCTCAGGCGCTGGCTCAGGCGCTGGCTCAGGCGAGGCGTGCGCCACAGGCGGAGCAGAAGCGCGCGGACGATGGCATGCGGGCGCCACAGGTGGGACATGCCTTCTCTGGGCCAGCCACGCTGACAGCGTAGGGCGCCGCTGTCGGCTGATATTTCTCGGCCTGGATCGTCTGGATGGCGCTCTGGGCGCGCTTGACCTCATCCTCCATCGCTGCAAGACGGTCGGCGATGGCTTTGAGCGCGGGCGGCATCGCTTCGCCCCGCCGCGACAGGTCGCTGACGGCGCCTGCAAGCTGATCGAGCAGCGCCGCGCGCTCGCGCTGGAGCAAGCCCAGTTCGCGCTGGATCGCGCCAATGCGCTGGGTCTTTTCCGCCTCCCACGCTGCGCGGCCCACCATTGCCCCGGCTGCGCGCTTAGCGTTATCAAACATATCCTGCATCTGTCGCTGCCTCCGCATCTGCTGTCGCTATCTGCTATCGCTCGGCGACGCGCTACCCTTCGAGCGCGATGGCCGCCGCATAGTGGCGCGTCTCCAGATGAGCGCCGCCTGGCGCGAGTCGCACGGCGATCACGTCGAGTTGATAGGGACGCTGCTCGTCGCCTTGCTCCATGAGATAGGTTTGTAGGGTGAGAATGAGCTTGCGCTGCTTGCTGAGCGTCACAGCCTCTTCTGGCTCGCCCGCAGCGGCGCTAGAGCGCGTCTTGACCTCGACGCCGATCACGACGTCGCCGCGCTCGGCGATGATGTCCAACTCGCCGTATGGACAATGCCAGTTGCGCTCCAGGATGAGATAGCCTTCACGCTGAAGCCAAACGCAGGCCAGGTCTTCGCCGTGTCTGCCGATAGCGCTACTGCGCCGACGCGCCGCTTTCGCCTGCTGCCGCTCATCCTCGCTGGCCATGCGCTGCTCCTCGCACTCTGATACGTTGCGTGTACGTTACATGGCGGCATTGGGTGGCGCCCATGCGCGTGCACGCTCTGGTTCGCCTCTATCTGGCGCACAGTGTAGCATGATTGGAGGCGGTGGAGGACCAGCGAGCCGCGAAGTCCAGGGTCTTTTCATGCTAGCTGGATGCCCAGGAGGGCGAGCTGGCGCTTCGTAGCGCTCGTTTGCCTTACTCATGCCACACAGTCTACCGGATCTGCGTTAGCATGAAACGACCCTGATTCGGACAAGGGGCATCCCTATGCGCCTGTGCACAGGTACATAGGGATGCTGGGCCAGCGCTTGAACTTTGCTGGACGAGACGCCTGTCTAGGCCGGGAAAGCAGCGCTCTCCTCATAGGCGTCTGGGTGGCCGGCGACCCCACCCTGCTGCTGCCCCTCGCGCAACGCAGTTGATTGAAAATACTGCTGCGCCCCCGCGGGATCCTCCCACTCGATCAGCACTATGATGTCCTTGGGGTCGCTGGGATTCTGGAAGAGCCGGGCGCCGCGCGAGCCACGGGCCTGGCGCAGCGCCTGACCGGAGGCAAAGGCCTGCTGGAAGGCGGCAAAATCGTTGACACGAGCGTGGGTGACGGTGTAGGCCATGGGAACGAACCTCCTCGATCTGTGGTTTGAACTGCGCGGGGACACTTAGCCTCCGCAGAGGCACGATGAGCCAAGCCGAACCAAGCCGAACCAAGCCGAACATGGCTCCCCTGCCACTTGACGCCTGTGATGCCTGTGATGCCTGTGATGCATGCGGTTACCCGAACACCGCTCAATGGGCGCAGGTTTCCAGCAGGATTCCAGCGCGTAACCAGGAAACCGACTGACGCCCTCGCGTTCACATCAGGTCATGGCTGGTTCCTTTCTCAACTCGCCGCATCGCGTCGGTGGCGCGCTGCTACCGCCCGTCTGGCGTGGCCTCTGGAAACTCCACCTCCTCGGGAATCTGGTCCGGTGGCAACCCAGCGGCAGCCTCCAACCGGCCGAGCATGTTGTGGAGCGCGATGAGCGCCGTCGCCTCGTAGATGGCGCGCTCATCCCAGCCGACAGCGCGTAGCGCGTCGATATCCGCGTCCTGGACCTGCCCCGGTGTCTTTGTCAGCGTGGTCGCATATGCCAGGAGGGCCTGCGTCTGTGGGCTTGGGCTTACCGCTGTCGCCGCCGCAGTGGGCCAGGTGTGGATGAAGGTAGGACCAACAAAGGTGGGATCGTGGGTCAGGCGTCGCACCGCCTCGGTGTGGGCGCCCAGGCAGGAACACGCGGATTCACTGATGAGGCCATACACCAGCGTTGCCAGCAATTCGCGTTGCACACGAGTAAAGGGCGAATCGGCGCGCAAATGGAGGTGGGCATAGAGCTGCCCACAGTGAGCGGCCATGGCCGGGTCGGGCAAGAGGACCTGATGGATACCGGCGAGTTGACCAAATTTCGCCTTCATCTGCTCGACCAGCGAGCGCTGGGACTCCTGGGCGCTCTCTTCGGTGACGGTCAAGATGCGAGCCATGCTTGAGGCCTTTCCGGGGCTTGCGTGGCGCCCCAACCAATTCAGCAGATCGTTTTCGAGTGATGCGGACGACGCGGGTTACCGCCCACTGTCCTGCGCGCCTTCTGCGGCCTCGCGGCTCCATTCCAGCGCGTGCGGTGGCTGCCACGATCTGGCCGAGGCTGGCTATGCGCGCCAGCGCGACGTAGAACCATCCGACCGACGTGACCTGGCCCCCTTTCTTAAGCCTCACGTGCGCGCAGTACACGTCGCCTACGCGGTGGGCGCTGGCAGGATCGAGCGGAGCCAAGCGAGTAGAACCTCGATGATCTGAGTGACCGCCTCCTGCGTGGAGAGGCCACTGGCAGTCAGCGAGCGATAGACGGCGAAATCCGTGAGCGCGACCGTGGCGCGCACAAACGCATCGGGACTGCCGACGGGAAGGAACGCCTCCCGCACGACGGCCTCCAGCATGCGCTCGCGCCGCGCTATCCCCTCAGCGAGCACCGGCAGTTTGTCGCGGTCGCACCGGCCTCGCTCGAAGGCTGGGTAGCGCTCGTAGTAGGCAAACAGTTCTTGGACCAGGCGCTCAAGCCGGAGGTCCAGCGGTCCGAGTCCCGCAAAGATCTCGGGCGTGGGAGGACGCGTGATGACCATGCTGCGTGCGCCGCAGGCCTGGACTACGTCCTCGTAGGTCGGGAAGTGGTGGTAGACCGTCCCGATCCCGACATCGGCTCGCGCTGCAATGTCCTTCATGCTCGTGGCAACAACGCCCTGGTCGGCATGCAAGGCCAGAGCCGCCTCCACGATCCGCTGGCGAGTCTCTTCAGCGGTGAGTCGTCGTTTCCCCTGCCGATATCGTCGTGGCGCCATCGCCAGTCTCCTCCATTAATTTGATTGAATGATTCATCGATTAAATCATACTCGACGAGGGCGGTCCTGTCAAGGGCTTTGGCTCCCACTTCAGGACCTTTTCATGCAAGTTGAAGACCCAGGAGGGCGGCGCCTGACGGAGATACAGGGGACTCATGGAGATACACGGCGCGCCACCGGTGCGCTGTCGCGGTCTTGGTGACGCCAGACCTGGCCCATGCTCCCGCCGCAGCCCGAGCGCGCTGTGTCTGCCCTGGTCCACGCTGCCCGATGTGCAGCGTTTCGAGCGCCGCCCGCCAGGATCGTGCTGACGCATGTTCGCGCTCATCGGTTGTACTCATGCCGCACATTCTGCTAGATTCGCGTTAGCATGAAAAGACCCTGCCGCGAAGTCCACCTGGGTGGGCCAGACACCTGGCGGAGCGGGTATGCTGTGCGGAGATAGTGGGTGGGCGCACTGGCGGCTGCCCGGTGGATTGAGCAACTGGGAGGCGCGGCGCATGACGACGAGTGAGACGCTGGTATTTGTGCATGGCTCGGGCGACTCCGCGCGGGTCTGGGGGCCGCTGCTGGCGCTGCTGCCGGAGATACAGGCGGTCGCGCTCGATCTTCCTGGCCATGGCGCCCTGCTCGCTCAGCCTGGGCCAGCGGCAATGAGCGTCGCCGACTACGCCGCCTTCGTGCGCGCTGAGATAGAGCGGCGCGGGCTGGAGCAGCCAATCGCGGTAGGGCATTCGCTCGGCGGCGCTGTCGCGCTCCAGCTTGCGCTGGAGTCGCCGCAACTCGTGAGGCGCCTCGCGCTGATTGGGTCGGGCGCGCGGCTGCGGGTGGCGCCCGCATTTCTGGCGGCTGCGCGCGATGCTGGGCCGACTGGCGTACCGCTCATCACCCAGACCGCCTTCGATGTGGCGCATGTCGCTGAGGCCGACGCCTATCAGGCGCAGCGGCGGCCCACCGCGCCCGGCGTACTCTCCCGCGATCTGCTGGCGTGCGACCAGTTCGACGTGATGCAGGAGGTCGCGAGCATCTCCCAGCCGACGCTACTGATCGTCGGCGCGAACGACCGCATGACGCCGCCGAAGTTCTCCGAATATCTGGCCGCGCGACTGCCTGTCGCCACGCTCGCGATCATCCCCGACGCAGGCCACTACGCGCAGATCGAGCAGCCACAGCGCGTGGCCGACGCCCTCCGCGCCTGGCTGGGCTGATGGCCCGGTGGGACATCTGGCGGTTGAAACCGCGCCTGAAGGCGGCCTGCGGGCCGCCACAAGACCTGCCTGCGCAGGTCCGAATCCCACAATATCCTGTCTTGGACCCGCGTAGGCGGGTCTTGTGGGCCGTCAGGCCCTTCAGGCGCGGTTTCAACCGCTGGCTCCGTCGTCACGCCGCCGCTTTGGCGTAGGCGCTGTCGGGCGCGAGGATGCTGATCGCGGTCAGCAGTTGCGTATCGTGCGACGCGATTAGTTGCTGCTGGCCCACACTCGTCTCTGAGGCGACCAGCGGGGTGAGCGGCGCGGCATTGGCGGGCAGGGCGACGGGTGTATCGGGCATGTAACCCTTGCCATAGATGGATGCGCCGTTGGGCAGGAGGAACTCCTGCGTGCCAAGGATCAATGCCGAGCCGTCGGCCAGCATGTAGGTTTGCAGGACCGTGCCTGTGCCAAAAGTCTTCTGGCCAACCACATGCACCTCAGGACGATGGACCTTGATTGCGCCAGTCGTGATCTCCGCTGCGCTGGCTGTGTCGCCATCCACCAGAATCACCAGCGGCATGGTGGTGGCGAGTCCGTTCGGCAGCACTGGCACGACACTCTGGCTCGTGCGCGTCTTCTCGATCAGCACGTTCTTGCCAGGGCCGCTGGCGACGAACTCGCTCGTCACGGCCTGCGCCTGGTCGAGGTAGCCGCCAGGGTTGCCGCGCAGATCGAGGATGATGCCAGTGGCGTTCGCAGTCTTGGCCTGCTCTAACGCCTTGCGCATCTCCGAATCGGCGTTGGCAGAGAACTGCGTCAACTGAATGTCAATCAGGCTCGTGCCAGGGATGGAGTAGGTCGAGACAGTTGGCACGGTGAAGGTGGAGCGGGTCAGCGTCACGGTGAAGGTTTTCGCCGGGGTCACTGTCGGGCGGGTGATGCCCAGCGTGACCTGCGTGCCGCTCTTGCCAGTGATCAGCGGGCGCGCCCGGTCAATCGTGTAGCCCTTGATGCTGGCGCCGTTGACGCTGATGATCAGGTCGCCCGGCTTCAGACCACCTTTGTCGGCAGCGGAGCCAGGGAAGACCTCATCAATACGGAGCGGCTTGTCGCCGCCGCCGCTCAGCTGGACGCCGATGCCAACCATGCCCTGATCTTGCAGTTGCTGATTCTCTTGCGCGAATTCTTCGGGCGTCTCGAAGCGTGTGTGGCCGGTATCGCCGAGCGTCGTGACCATCGCCGAGATCGCCGCGTAGGCCATCTGCTTCTGATTGATGCGGCTGGTGACGACGAAGTTATTGTTGATGTCTACCCACGCCTGATGAATCAGGAGCTCGTTGGGTGACGAGATGTAGCGTCCCTGATTGACATAGGCATTGCCAAACCAGCCTGCGCCGAACGCGATGAGGACCAGCAACGACGTAATTACCATCTGCGCCAGCGCGCCATTGGCCGCGCTCCGGCGCACGCGCGTCGCATCGCCAGTCGCCGGGGAGTTGGGCGACTCAGGGGGACGGATGTCACTCAGCACGACGGCCTCCGTTGTGCGCAGGCGGCCTCATCGCTGAGTCCCGCGCGGACTGTGTTGACGATTGGGATGGCGGGGCGACCTGCGTCCACGGTGAGGTGTGGGCCGCCGCGCATAGGCGTGTGATCGGTTGTAGCTGTAATCGTAGGGTGAGCGGTCGGCAGCGTCAAGGCGCCACCGACCGCTCACAGCGAATGTTCAGCGTTGCGTCACGTTCTTGTTACGAGCGCGAGCAGACTTGCGTTGCGCAGACTAATGCTGCGCGATGTACACGTTCAGCCAGTTGTGCCCCTCCATGATGCCGAAGGAGTTGTAGCCGAAACCGTGGACATAGGTGCGTTGCCGCCAATATTGCTTGCTCTGCTCGAAAGGAATCCAGGGGCTGGCGTTGACGATGGCCTGCTCCACCTGATTGTACATCTGCATGCGCTTGACCTGGTCCTGCTCCAAATCGGCGGCCTTCATCTGCGCGTCGAGCTTCGGATCGCTGAAGCCCATCGAGTTGTTGGCGGCGCCGGTAATGAACTGGAGGCTGAGCCAGTCTTGCGGGTCTGGATAGTCAGCGGCCCAGCCGATCTCCCACATAGGCATCGGGTCTTGTGCGGCTGGCGTGATGATGTAGCCCACCTCAGTCGTGAAAGGGACGGGCTTGACCACGACATTCACACCGAGCGTGGTGTTCCACATCGTTGCGGCTGCCTTCGCCAGCGCAATTCGACCGGAGTCCTCCTCTGGCGCATAGATATCAATCTGTGTGGGAGAGGAGCCACTGATGTACGCGCATTCCGCAGGGGCGCCGAACGTGTCGGGCGGCGGACATTTGGCCTGCGCTTGCTTCATCAGCGCACGCGCGGCTTGCTCGTTGCCCGTCAGCGACTGTGTGCCATCCGGCGGCGGATTGGTCAGGTTGACATCAAAGCCAGGCATGCCCTGTGGCACGATGTGGTTGGTGGGGATGGCGCCGCCGTTATCGACGCTGTCCACCAGAAACTGCTTGTTCAGCGCAAGGTCGAAGGCCTGTCGAACCGCGGTGATGTTGAACGGCGGCGACAGCGTATTGAGGCCGAAGTACTCGATGAACAGAGCCGACGTGCTGTGGAAGTCGCTCTGGCCGCGCGCGAACGTATACTGGTCTGATGGCACGTCGGTATAGTCGTAGGCGCCAGCGCGGTAGTCGTTGTACTCCTGATTGACTGTGGGTACGACTGGACGAATGACCTGCGTCAAGGTGAGCTTCTGCCCAAACGCCTTCTCCCAATAGGGGTTCGGCTCGAAGGTCAGCTTGGTGCCACCACCATACGAGGCCAGCTTGAAGGGGCCGGAGGTACCGCCCTTGTCGAGGTGATCGACCCACAAGCCACCAGCGTACTGTGGATTGGTGACGACGGACTTCTCAACCACATCAGCGGTCGAGTACGTCAGCGCATTCAGGAAGTAGGCGATGGGCTGCTTCGGCTGTAAGCGAATGCGCAGCGTCTGCGCATCGAGCACGTCCAGCCCCTTCGTCGGATCATCGCCACTGCCGATCATCGAGCTGATTGCGCCACTGATCCTGTCCTGCGCGCCATAGATGGCGCCCAGATAGGTGGGACCTGCCCAGTAGCAGTTGTCCGGGTAGTACGTCTTGGCGCTATTGACTGGACACAGGTTCGGGTCGAGCGAGCGGTCGAGGCTGTACGCGAAGTCAGCCGCTGTGATCGGCGAGCCGTCGCTAAACGCCAGATTGGGGCGCAGATGGAAGGTGTAGATCGTTCCGGTCGAGTCTACATCTATATGGGCGGCTGCGTCACCCACGACCCTGTCGCTGGAGTCGAAGGTCACCAGCCCCATATAGAGCATCGAGATGTCGTTCGCATCGTACACCGTGCTGACGACAGATGGGTCGAGGACCTCATTATGTCCAAAGACGCCGGTACTCGTGTTATAGGGCCAGGTGAACGTCTGGGTGGCCGCCAGCGCGCCTGCGGATCCCTGGCCGCCCAGGCCACCGCTGCATGCGGCCAGCAGGAGCGAGAGCGCGCAGACGACCAAGGTCAGCGTGCGTGTCGCCGCCGAGCGGCCCTGGCGTCGTTGCTGTGTCGTGGGTTCGCGATCCCCCCGGAAAGGCGCCTCTATCCTGCGCATGCGTGGTGAACCTCCCCAGCCCAACTGAGCGGCGCGTGGCGAATACAGACCAGTCGTGGATGCGAGAATCGTGGCGTGATCCTCGGCCAGAAGGGCTGTTCAGCGCAGTGGGCGTACGTGTGCTATGACCGTGTGATGACGATTCCGTCAACCTCAAGAAAAGCAATGTGCCACGCGATTGTACGCAAGCGCGCGCGCCCTGTCAATCACGCTGGGCAGCAGTCATAGCCCATGGCTGCCAATAGGACCCTTGACAGAAACTTCTACAAACGTGTAAACTAGGTTTTAGAGATGTAAAAATCTAGTTTTGAGGTGGCGCTATGGCTCCTGATCTACGCGAACTCTCGCCCCGCGCTGTCGATTGCCTGAAGGTGGTCTACAAGCTCAGTGAGCGTGGCGACCGGGTGACGACCTCGGCCATGCGCGAGCGGCTCGCCGCGCTCGAACCGAGCGGGCAACTGAGCGACGCCAGCGTCACGCAGCTCTTCAAGTGGCTGAGCGAGCATGGCTACCTGAGCCACACGCCCTATCGCGGCGTGGAACTCACCCAGGCTGGCCTGCATGTCGCGCTGGAGCTTGTGCGCCACCACCGCCTGCTCGAACTCTTCCTCACGCAGGTAATGGGCTATTCCTGGGACATGGTGGACGCCGAGGCCGAGCGGCTGGAGCATGTCATCTCCGAGGAATTCGAGGATCGCATGGATGCCATGCTTGGATTCCCGACGGTGGACCCCCACGGCGACCCGATTCCCAGCAAGACGGGCGAGGTCGCGCAGTTGGAGACACAGCCGCTCTCCGACCTGGAGCCAGGGACGGATGCAGTGGTGCGCCGGGTCAGCGACGATGACGCCGCCCTGCTGCGCTACCTCGCGACGCTGGGCATCGCGCCGGGGACGCCTGTGCGCCTGCTGGAGCGCACGCCATTTGGCGGGCCACTGCGTGTGCAGGTGGGTGAGGGCGCGCAGTCGGTGGAGCGGGCGGTGGGGCCGCAACTGGCTGCGGGCATTCGGGTGGCCACGCTGGAGCGGTAGCGCGGCGCGATGCGATGCGCCACTGTGTCGTTCGTGTGTGCAGTTCCCGCTGGATGACTGAGCGGGCGAGATGAGGGATGTTTGATGGATGCTGGGATGCGACGCGGAGCCGATGGCGCGCTCGATGAGCGAGCGGCTCGCCGCTGGTGGGGCGCGCTGAGCAGCCAGCGCACCCTGGCGCATGCCCAGTCAGAACTGGACGCATCGGGGCGCTGGACCTTGCGCCGGGTGCTGCCGTTCCTGGGGCCAGCGTTCATCGCCGCCGTCGCCTATGTGGACCCCGGCAATTTCGCGACCAACATTCAGGCCGGCTCGATGTACGGCTATAGCTTGCTCTGGGTCATTCTCGGCGCCAACCTGATCGCCATCCTGCTGCAAACACTCTCGGCCAAGGTCGGCATCGCCACGGGCAAGAATCTGCCCGAACTCTGCCACGAGTTTCTGCCACGGCGTGTCAACTATCTGCTCTGGGGCGTCGCCGAGATCGCGGCGATGGCGACTGATCTGGCGGAGTTCCTGGGCGCGGCGATTGGCTTCAATCTGCTGCTACATGTGCCGCTCTTCGTGGCTGGGCTGATGACGGGCGTCGCCACATTCGGCATCCTCGCGCTCCAACGCTTCGGCTTCCGCCCGCTGGAGATCGTGATTGCCGCCTTGATCGGGATTATCGCCGGGAGCTATCTCGTGGAGGCGGTGATGGCGCGGCCAGACCTGCGCCAGATCGCCTACCACACCGTCGTTCCACAGTTTGGCGGCGCGGGTGGAGCTGTGCTGGCAGTTGGCATTCTGGGCGCGACCGTCATGCCGCATGTGATCTACCTCCACTCCGCGTTGACGCAGCAGCGCATCCCCTTGCGCGGCGAGAGCGATGCGCGCAGAATCTTCCGGCTGGAGCGGCTTGACATCTGGATCGCGCTGGGTCTCGCAGGGCTGGTCAATGGGGCGATGTTGATCGTCGCCGCCGCCGTCTTCTTCTCGACTGGACATACCACCATCACGCAGCTTGAGCAGGCCTATCGCACGCTGACGCCGCTGCTGGGCGGCTCATCGTCGGAGCTCTTCGGCGTGGCGTTGCTGGTCTCTGGCCTCTCGTCCTCGACGGTGGGAACGCTGGCGGGTCAGGTGGTGATGGGCGGATTCCTGGGCTGGAATATCCCCACCTGGGCGCGTCGAGCGATCACGATGGCTCCGGCGTTAGTGGTCATCGCGCTGGGATTCAACCCGACGCAGACGTTGGTGCTGAGCCAGGTGGCGCTGAGCTTTGCCCTGCCCTTCGCCATCGTGCCGCTGATCTACTTCAGTAGCCGCGCCGATGTGATGGGTGATCTGGTCAATCGCGTCTGGACGCGCCGACTGGCCTGGACCGTTACGGCGGGCGTCATCTTGCTGAACATCACGCTGCTGTGGCAGACCTTCGCGCCGCTCGTCTGATGCGAGGGCGCGCTCGTTGTCCACTCAGCGTTCGCTTGCTGCTCCCACGTTGACGCGCATCGATGGGCGTGTTACCATCGGCAGGATACGAGCTTGCGTATTCCATGCGCTGTGCTATGCGCGCTGGTCTCTACCTGGTCTCCACCCTGGTCGCCAGAGCAGCGCATCACCACGGCGCCACCACCATAGGACTTGCGCCTCATGCGTTCGATTACCTCACCACTCGCCCACGGTCGCGCGCTCCCGACGCGCCTATCAGGCGCTGCGCTGCTGCTGCTCTGTCTGCTGGGCGCGCTGCTCGCTGGGTGCGCGCCCAGCGCCGCGAGCGATCCGCTGGTGGCGATGCGCGTCAACGGGACGCCACTCACGCTATCGAGCTATCAGCAATTGCTCAAGCTCTTCGATGCGAGCGCCGCCTTGCAGGGCAGTGGCGCTGTCTCGCCCGTGGCGTGGCAGTCGCCATCCGACCGCCAGACGCTCGGCTCTGCCCGGACCGAGACGATCAATTTCTTCGAGAATACGGCGATCATCAAGCAGCAACTCGATGCGCAGCATATCACTGTGACGCAGAAGGATATTGACACGGCGGTCGCGCAACTCAAAGATCAGATCGCGCAGGCGAGCGCTCAAGCGAAGAGTGATCCATCCAACACGGGCCTGAAGGCGCTGGTGGATGCGGCGACACCTGATGCGATTCTGCTGCTGGCGCAGCAGCAGGCCTACACAGTCGTCCTGGCGAGCAAGGGATCGGTACCAACGGTGCAGGCGCGCGGCATCCTTGTGAAGACGCAGAAGGACGCCGATGACATCGTCGCCGCCGCGAAGAGCGGCCAGGACTTCGCAACCCTCGCGAAAACCCGCTCGCTCGATACGGGGAGCGCGGCGAATGGTGGTCAGCTTGGAACCGTCTACCCCGGCCAGTTCATCGCGGCGTTCGATACCCATGTCTTCAAAGACATGCAGGGCGATGGCGTGGTGATCGTCCCCTTCACCTCGGACTACGGCGTGTTTCAGATTACCGGTCGCGCGCTGACGCCACTTAGCACGGTCAAAGACGCCCAGACACAGAACAGCTATCTGACCAGTTGGGTGACGAACGTGCTCATGCCTCAGGCGAAGGTCGATCTCTACGTCAGCTAGCGCGCGCTCAGGGTCGCCCAGGGCTGGGAAGAGAGCATGATGGACACGACGACGAGCGCGATCACGGTCGTCGGCCTGGGACCGGGTCGCTGGGACGATCTGACCGTTGAGGCGTTTGAGACGCTGATGGCCGCCCAGCGCCTGATCTGTCGCACGACACGGCACCCCACGGTCGACGCGCTACGTGAGCGGCGCCCCGATCTGGTGATCGAATCGTTCGACGACCTCTATGAGACGACGCCCAGCTTCGCCGAGTTATATCCGACGATGGCGCGCACGCTGCTGGAGCGCGCCGCCGCGCTGCCCGCTGGCGAGTCGCTGCTCTACGCGACGCCCGGCCATCCGCTGATGGGCGAGGAGTCGGTGCGCATCCTGCGCCAGCAGGCCGAGGCGCAGGGTGTGGCCGTGCGAGTGATCGGCGGGCTATCGTTTGTCGAGCCGGTCTGCGCCGCGCTGGACCTGAATCCGCTCGAACGCGACCTGCAACTGCTGGATGCGACGGCGCTGCTGAGCTTGCCAGCGGAGGCGCTGATGGGCGCGTTGCTGCCGACCAAGCCCGCGCTGATCGCCCAGGTCTATAACCGCCGCCTCGCCAGCGGCGTCAAACTCGCGCTGAGCGAACTCTATCCCGAAGACTGGGAGGTGACGCTGGCGCACTCGGCTGGCCTGCCGGGCAGCGAGCGTATTCGCCGCATCCCCCTCTATGAGCTAGACCGCGACGATAGCCCCGACCACCTGACGACGCTCTATCTGCCCCCGTTGCCCCCACTGGCGGCTACCCGCTCACCCGAAGGCCTGCGCTACATCGTCATGCGGCTACGCGCGCCCGATGGCTGCCCCTGGGACCGCGAGCAGACGCACCAGTCGCTGCGCCGCTATGTGCTGGAGGAGGCCTACGAGGTCGCCGAGGCGATAGACGAGCTAGATGGCACACCTGAGAGCGCCGACAAGCTGGCCGACGAGTTGGGCGATCTGCTGCTCCAGGTCTACCTGCATGCTGAGGTCGCAAATCAGGAAGATGCGTTCCATCTGGGCGATGTCTACCAGTTTGTCAGCGAGAAGTTGATTCGGCGGCATCCGCATGTCTTCGGCGATGCCGTCGTGCGGGACTCCGAGCATGTCCTGCGCAACTGGGATGTGATCAAACGCCAGGAGCGCATCGCGCGCGGCGAGGCGGTGGCGCAGGAGAGTGCGCTGCGAGGCATCCCCAGGAGCGCGCCAGCCTTGTATCAGGCGTATGAGCTCAGCAAGAAGGCTGGCAAGGTCGGCTTCCGATTCAGCGAGCCGGACGATGCGCTGCGCAAGGTGGTCGAGGAGGCGCGCGAGTTCGCGGAGGCCATGCAGGCGCGGCAGGCGGCAACGGCAGCCCAGGGCGCAGCGGATGAGGAGCCGACAAGCGAGGAGCGGGCCGAACTGGGCGATGCACTCTTTGCGCTGGCGGCGCTGGCGCAGGGCCTCGGCATCCGCGCTGAGGACGCCTTGGAGCAGGCCAATGCGCGTTTCCGCCAGCGCTTCGAGATGGTGGAGGCGTTGGCGCGCGCGCGTGGGCAGGCGCTCGATACGCTCGATAGCGCTGGCTGGCTGGCGCTCTGGGCTGAGGCGAAAGCGGCGCAACGCGCAGAGGCATAGCCGTATGGGCGCTGTGGCCTGCGCGGGGTGAGTGACCCGATTGGTAGTTTCGTACACGTGGAGGGAAGGGTATGAGCTGGCTACAGTTCTGGCGGCGCAAAGATCGTGGCGCTGCGACGGCGACACAGCAGGCGACACGCGATCCACTCGATGATCGGCGTCGGCTCGCGGATGCGCCCTATGTGTTGCCATCCGATGACAAAGAGATCAACCGGCTCGACTTCCAGCACTACATGCTGCGCTACACCCTGCGTGGCAATTATGCGGCGCCCATCCAGACGCCAATGAGCATTTTGGATGTCGGCAGTGGAACCGGGCGCTGGGCCATCGAGATGGCGCGCCTCTTCCCCAACACGAATGTCATCGGCACAGACATCGCGCCGCCGAATCCTGATGCGATACAGCCAGATGAGGCTGCCCGCCCCGACAATTACGCCTTCATCCAGGGCAATATTCTGGAGGGGCTGCCCTTCGCCGATGGCGCCTTCGACTTTACCCACATGCGGCTGCTGCTCTTCGCCATTCCAGAGGCGCGCTGGCCCGACGTGACCCGCGAATTGCTGCGTGTGACGCGCCCCGGCGGTTGGATCGAGCTGGTGGAGACTGGCCCACAGCAGAACGGCGGCCCGGCGATGGATCAGATCGTAGCGTGGATTACGCAGGCCAGCCTGAAGCGCGGCATCAATCCGCTGCTCGGCCCGCACATCGGCGACTTCCTGCGCGGGGCGGGCGCGCTCAACGTGTCCACGCGCGATGTCGCGCTGCCCGTTGGCGCCTATGGTGGGCGCGTGGGGCGGCTCGCTGAAACCGATGTGATGGGCGTCCTCACGGGCGTGAAGGGGCTGGTCGCCTCGCAGGGCATTGCCTCAGGCGACGACTACGACCGCGC
>JAICSR010000379.1 GCA_025936795.1 Ktedonobacterales bacterium
AGTCTGCGAGCGAGGCGCGCAGCAGCGCCAGCTTCTGCGGCGGCAGGTCGAGTTGCGCCACGGCTTGCGCAGCCTCAGCCAGCAGCGCGTCATCAGTCGGCGGAGTCGCGGCTGGCGAGGCGGCTGGCGAGGCGGCTGGCGAGGCGGCTGGCGTGGATTGCTCGGCGAGCGCCATCTGGGCGTGGCGCGCCGCGAGATACTGGCGCAGCGTCACGGGCGCAGCGGCTGCTGCTGTCTTGCGGGTGTCGCTCATCGGCCTAGCCATCCTTTGCGTCGCGCGCCGATCACCTCGCCCTCGCCTGTGACCACCCAGGCTTCGTCGCGCCCCAGCCCCCGCGCGATGTAGACGCGCGCCAGGGCGTTGCGTCCCACCTGCCACTTGCGTTTGAGATTGATCGCTGGCTCACGTTCCGCCGCACGCTGGAGCGCCGCCAGGTCATCATCGCCCGCAGCTTCGAGGGTGCGGCAGCCAGGACAGTTCCCCGTCTCGCCACGGCAGCGCGCGCAATACTCCGCGCCGCAGGAAGCGCAGGCGGCCGGGCCAGCGCAGCCACAGAGCGCGCGACCACAGCCCAGGCAGGTGAAGATATCATCGCTGCAGACGGGCTTGCCGCACTGCTCGCAGCGTAGCGCATGCGTCGCGCAGAGCGGCTGGCCGCACGTCACGCAGAGGTCAGCGTGCGTCTCACAGCGGGCCTCGCCGCAGGTCTTGCAGCGCCGCGTGTGCGTGCCGCAGCGCGCCTCGCCACAGGCGCCGCACTGGCTGGCATGCGTCGCGCAGAGTGGATCTCCACAGGCGCCGCAGACAGTGAGATGCTCCAGGCAGAGCGTGTGATCGCCCTCGGCGCAGCGCCAGGTGTGGCCTGCGCAGAATGCCCGCTTGCACTCATCGCAGGTGGTCGCGCAGGCGTCGCAGGTCGCGTCGCCGCAGAGCGCGCAGCGTGGCAGCGAAGCTGGCTGGCAAATTGGGCAGCGAATCGCGCCGCAGTGGCCGCAGGCCTCCCGATGCGTGGCGCAGACGACATGGCCCTGCGCGCAGACATGCCCGGCGCGCACATCTGCCGCGCAGACTGCGCAGGTTGACGCGCTCACAACTCCCCGGCCAACATCCACTGCGACGGTGGGGCCGACGCCCGCTGCCGTCTGCACGGCCACCTGCGCGACGGGCGAGACGATGTGGATGACGCTCTCCAGTCGCGCCTCCACCTCGACGCCATAGACCTCGGCCAGGCTCGCCAGCTCGCGTGTCAGCGCCGCCTCGATGCCCTTGCCCTCCGCCGGACGCTCGCGACGCAAGCGCTCATGGGTCGCCGAGACATCCTCCACGCGCCGCTGATACTCGTCGGCGCCACGCCGCTCCAGCAGCGCGCTCAGCGCATCGAGCGCGGGCCGCAGACGCTCTTGCGCGCTGGCGCTGGCTGCGGCGAGGTCAGCGTGGCTGGCGGCGGCTGGCGACTGAGCCTCATCAGGCTGCGCGGCGCTTAGCAGATCGAGTGAGAGTGGGACGAGCGCACGCCCGGCGCTGTCGAAGGCTAACCGCAGCCACTCATCGCGTCGGCCCCGGCGGTCGCGTCCAATCAGCCGGTAGACCAGCTCCACACTCTGCCCATCGCGCTGGCTGAGGATGCGTGCGGCGACGGGCGGCTGCTCCCAGGTGAGCGCGAGGCGCCCTGCGCGCAGTGGGCAGGCGTCACAGCTTGGCGCGCCCGCCAGCCACGGCTGGGCGCCCGGCCCACCGTCAGACAAGGCGCTGTGGCCCACGCAGCGCCCGCAGCCATCGGCCAGCGGGGCGAGCCACTGGCGCGCCAACGCGGCAGGATCAGCAGTGGTCGCGGGCAGACGCAGCGCCACCAGGTGCGCTCGCTGCGACGCCTGCTCGAAGATCGTCTCCAGCGCCGCCGCGCCCTGCGCCAGCAGCGTCGTCTCATCCTCGGCCCGTGCGCGCGCCAGCGTCGTCGTATAGCGTGCGACGGAGCCATCGGGCAGCGTGGCGACAATCAGATCGTCCTCTTCAGCGCGCACGCGTGCGCCCTGCGCATTCAGCAGGTCGCGGGTGAAGCGCAGGAGTTCGTCGCGCAGCTCGGCGCTGGAGGCCAGCCGACCGCTGGCGCCGCCGGGCCTGGGCGCCGTGGCGACTGACCCGCGCGCCGTGCGCTCGGCGCCTGCCGCTGTGGACGGCTCAGCTTTCTTGCGTCGTTGCCAGAACCACCTCACCCCAGCGCCTCCACTGTTCGTGACTCCGCCGCGCGCTGGCGGCTCATCGCCTGCAAGAGTTCATCACCGAGCGACTCCACCTGATGGCGCATGTCGTCGCCGCTGGCGCTGCCCAGCACGATCTCCAGGATGCGCTCCTCCAGGTCAATCTCACCCTCTTGCTCCTCGGCCAGCACTGTCTCCAGTGCGCCGATCGTCATTGTGAAGAGGTTGATCTTCTGGTAGAGCAGCCGCAGCACATAATCGTCCACCGTGTCTTTGAGGACGAAGTTGAAGACTGAGACATCGTGCGGCTGCCCCAGCCGATGCACTCGCCCAATGCGCTGCTCGATGCGCATCGGATTCCAGTGCAGATCATAGTTGAAGACGACGTGGCAGCGCTGCTGAAGGTTTAGCCCCTCGGCGCCAGCGTCGGTGGCGATTAGCGTCTGGAGGTTACCCGCGTTGAAGCGGTTGACCATCGCTTCACGCTCGGTGCGGCTCAGCGCGCCGATGTAGCAGTCCGCCGAGCGCCCGCCCGCCGCGATCACCTCGCGCAGCCGCGCGGCGGTATCGAGGCGCAGCGTGAAGACTAGCGCTGGCTCGTCGCCAATCTCCGCCAGCGTGTCGAGCAGTAGCCGCTCCTTGGCGCTGGTGATGGCGCGGCAGCGGTCGGCCAGCGCCAGCAGCGCGCCGCGCTCGTCCGGGTGGCGTTCGGCGCGCCTGCGCAGCGACTCTTCGATGGCGCGCGGGCTGCTGCTGAGCGACTGTTGCAGCGCCATGATCTCGCGAATGACGGCGCCGCGATTGGCGCGTGAGGTCGGCGCGCGGCGATAGAGGCGGCGCAGGTAGTCGGTTACATCGGCGATCAGCGCGTCCTCGGTTGGGGCCGCCTGCACACTGCGCGTATCCACTGTGCGCCCAACGAAGGTAATCGCGGTATCAGCGCGGCGCGTGCGGCACATCACATCGCGGGTGATGGCGCGCAGCCGCTGGGCGCGGTCTGGCCGCAGCACGCGCGCCACGCCAGGGTCGGCGACATACTCCGCCTCGAACTCGCGCAGCGCGCCGAGCTTGCCCGGCGCGACCAGATCAATCAGGCTGTAGAGGTCGGTGAGCTTGTTGGCGACGGGCGTAGCTGTCAGCAGCAGCCGCCAGCGCGCCCGCAACTGGCTGGCGCAGATGCGGCGCTTCGACTGTGGATTCGCCAGCAGGTGCGCCTCGTCAATGATGACCATATCCCAGAGGCGCGCACCGATCTGGTCGAAGGAGCGCACGAACTGCGGCAGTGAGCAGATGACACGCGGCTCGCGGTCGAAGCCTCTGAAGCGCTTCTCATCCGTGAGCGTGAAATCTTCATCGAAATGCTCGCGCAGCTCGTCCTGCCACTGGGCGAGCAAGGCCTTGGGAGCCAGCACCAGCGCCGAGCGCACGACCCCGCGCAGGGCCAGCTCCTTGTAGATCAGACCGGCTTCAATCGTCTTGCCCAGCCCTACCTCGTCGGCCAGGATGACGGCGGGGGCCTTCTCACGCAGCGCCTGCTCGACGACATGCAACTGATAGGGGTGGGGGCGCACGCGATCATAGAGCGCGTGGGGCGCGAGCAGCCGGTCGAAGGACGCCGTCTCGCGCAGCGCCTGGGCGCGCAGGCTCAGCGCATACCAGCGTGGCCCGGCTGGCTCCGTCTGCGCGCCGCTGAGCAGCGTATGCGGGTCGGTGAAGTCGTCGCGTGTGGGTATCCCTGACACTCGGCCCATCTCCGCCTCATAGCACGTACGCTGGTGTTGGTGGCTAACCCCATCCCCAACAGCTCCCCCGCCGTGCGGTAGAGGTGCTTTCCGTATTCCGCTATCAC
>JAICSR010000558.1 GCA_025936795.1 Ktedonobacterales bacterium
CGCAGGCGAATGGTCTGGAACTGACACGCGAGAACTTCGCGGTCTTCAGCGCCGAGCGCGAGTAGACCCCTCCCCCAGCGCCTCACCGGGCGAGGACGCCGGAGTCGGATGTTCCCCTCTCCCGCCGCAGCGGGGGAGGGGCCAGGGGAGGGGGTCGGGCCAATGACACGAGATGGAACGTGACAACGACGCTTGAGGATGATGGCATGACGCCGACCCAGACCCCAGAGACTCCGCAGATTCCGACCTCGACGGGCGCCACGACAGGCGCTAGTGAGCGCGCGGCGTCTCCAGTGATGCGCAGTGGCAGCGGACGTCCGACGCGGCGCGAGGTCGCGGTGGTGGCGGCGCTCGTGGCATTGGCCGCTGCGCTGCGGCTGACGCTGGCGGCGCGCGGCTGGCCGATCCTCAATAGCGATGAGGCCACAATGGGCCTGATGGGCAGCGATACACTGAGCCGTGGCGCGCATCCCGTCTTCACCTACGCGCAGGACTACATCGGCGCGCTCCAGGCCTATCTCGCGGCGCCGGTAAATGCGCTGCTGGGACCGACGCCGTTTGCGCTGCGGGTGGTCACGACGTTCGAGTTCGCGCTGTCTCTGCTGGTTGTCTATGCGCTGGCGCGGGCGATCTGGTCGCCTGCAGTGGGGCTGGTGAGCCTGGCGCTGCTGTCGTTGGGGCCAGCGTGGGCGCTGCTGCGTCAGTTGCAGGCAGGGGCAGGCGCGCAGGAGACGCTGCTCTTCGGCGCGCTGGTCGTCTGGCTGGCCTTCCTGCGGCTGCGTCTGGCGCAGGGAAGACAGGGAAGTCACGGGCGCCGCAGCGCGCTTGCGCTGGATGCGGCGTTTGGCCTGGCGGCGGGTCTGGGACTCTGGAGCGATTTCCTCTTCCTGCCCTATCTGGCGGCGGCGCTGCTGGCGTTGGCCTGCCTGGGCCTGCGCGAGTGGCGGGTGGGCGCGTTGCCTATGACACGCGCGCTGGGCGAGGTGGCGCTGGGGCTGGCCGGCTTCGTGGTCGGCGCGGCGCCATTCATCCTGGCGAATATCAGCAGCGGCGGGCAGACGCTGCGCCACGCTGTCGCGCTGGCGCAGGCGCACACGGGCGCGGCGCCACTCGATTTCGGCGGACGGCTGGCGCTGCTGGGGTGGCAGCTCGGCGCGACACTGCTGGTGGGGCTGCCCCAGGCGCTTGGCAGCGCGACGATCTGCCCGAACTGCGCCGTATGGCCTGCGCCGGGCGCCGGGATCACGCCAGGGCAGTTGGCGCAGGAGCTGGCGTTCGCGGCGCCGTTCTCGCTGCTCGCGCTGGGGCTGTGGCTCTGGTCGGCGGCGCCGCTGGCGCGTGCGCTCTGGCGCCACACGCCGCGCATCCTCGCGCAGTGGCGCGGCGAGGCGCGCACGCTGCCGCCGCTGGACGCGCGTTGGTGGGGGCGCCTGATGCTCGTGCTCGCCGGCGCGCTGACACTGCTGCAATACGTCGTCAGTCGCACTTCATACACCTTCCCGGCGTCGTCGGCGCGCTACCTGATCGGCCTCTACATCTGCGTCCCGCTGGTGGCCGCTGCGCTGGTCGCGGCGTTCAGGATGGCGTTCGCGGCGGCTGGTCGCGCTCCCAGGGCTGGCAGCGAGCCGCGCGTGGGGCTCCAGGAAGCGCTGGTCGCGCCGTTGGGCGTAGCGCTGCTGCTGCTGATTCTCATCATCAATGGCGCGGGCGCGGCGCATGCGCTGGCAACGGCCGCCAACCAGCGGACCTACGGCCAGCCGATGGGTCAGCGCGATGCCCGGCTGGTGGCCTTCCTCCGGGCGCATCAGAGCGCGGCGTTCTACGCAGGCTACTGGACCTGCGTGCGCCTGGTCTTCACCTCAGCGCAGCAGGTCAACTGTGCGGTGATCGACCCGAATGACGCCTTTACGCCAGGCTTCAATCGCTATCCTCCGGCGGTGCGCCGCACGCTGGCCAATCCGCATCCAGCCTGGGTCTTCGATCTCGCGCGTGGGGATGAAGCAGCGTCGGTTCCTGCGCAGGTAGCCGCCTGCATCGCCACCCGCGAGCC
>JAICSR010000554.1 GCA_025936795.1 Ktedonobacterales bacterium
CTGAGCCAGTGCCTGACGCAGTGCATCATGCGCATCGTCAACGAGGTGGACCAGAAGAGTGTTGGCGCGGCGGTGGAGGGGGTTGGGCGTGAACTGCTCGGCAACCTGCCCGCGCTCTCGAAGGGGCAGGCGATCATCGCGGGGGCCGCCGTCAACACGCCAGTGATCTGCCGCGTGCGCCAGCGCATCACGCCGCACGGTGGCGAGAGCAAAGATGCCCCAGCCGAGTGGCGCGACTACCACAGCGCGCACGCCTTCGCCGAGCGCCAGCGCGAAGGCGCCACGCTCTACCACAACGACAAGCCCTTCAGCATGTTCCGGGGCGACGAGTAGACGCTGCTGGGCTGGCGTGGCCAACGAAGCGAGCCAGCGGTTGAAACCGCGCCTGAAGGCGGCCTGCGAGCCGCCACAAGACCCGCCTGCGCGGGTCCGCATCCGGGTTCTGGTCCGTGCAGGCGCGGTTTTAACTGCCAGCCGCTGGCTCCTGCTGCGCGGCGTTTATGCCACAACATCAGCCGCCAGCCATTCCTATTTCGGCTGCTCGACCAGCAGGTTCCATTGCGGCGGCGTGCTGTCGGTGGAGATGGTGGCCGTGACAGTGAGCGTCCGGCCAGCGTCTGCGGGTGTCAGGCCGTACTGATCAATCGTGGATGCGCCTGTCGGCGTACACTGAATCTTGTAGGAGCTGCCATCTACGCTGATCTCAAGGGTGGTATGGGCGTTGGCCGGGCTGGCGCAGGCAAACAGTGATCTGACCAACGCGGCGGATGAGAGCTTGAAGGAGCCAAGCGTCATGGTGACTGACGCGATTCCACCTGACCCTGACGCGCCGCCCACGACCTCTGGCCCACCCAGCTTGGAGCCGTCGGGAACCTGCACCACTGCTACCCAGCCAGGGTCTACGCTCAGGCGCGGCAGATTGGCCACTGGAGTCGCGCTGGATGTGCCTGTTCCGGAGGTCGCGTAGGCTGCGGCGGTCGTCGTGGCAATCTCCGCGCGCGAGATTGGCGGTGGGGCTTGCATGCCGAATGGCGCGCAGGCGGCCAGCGTAGCTAGCGTCGCTAGCAGCGCTACAAGGCCGAGGCGCTGTGCGCGGCGTGAATGCTCCATGCAGACCAACTCCCTTGCTTAGCCAGGCGCTCCGTGCGAAGCGCGCGACACATCCGCCCCTTCCTTTTCCCTGCCCAGTATACGCCGCTGCGCCAGTCTGCGTGTGTGATGACACGTCCACCTGAGTTGTTGGCAGTGGCGCAGGGGCGCGACCTCACCCCCTGGCCCCCGCTCCCGCGAGGCGAGGGGGAAACGAACCTCCGGACTCCCCTCTCCTTGTGGGAGCGGGGCTGGGGGTGAGGTCTGGCGCCAACGACCACACTGGATTCCGTGCGAGCGGGTCAACAGCGTGTGGTATCCTTCAAACTGGTCGCGCGGCGCGACCTCACCCCCGGCTTCTCGCCCACAGGGCAAGGGGCGAACTGCGATTCATAGCGATTGTTGCGATAGACGACCCGGCATAGCCCCGGACGGTACGACGACGTACACTGGAACAGGGAGCGACCCACATGGCAGATAGCGTCATTGACCCCGCCAAACAGACAGCGGCCCACAAGCGCCACAGCGCGCCGCAGCCCTCGGCGATGGACCTCTATAACATAGACCACCTGCTCTCCGAGGAAGAACGCCTGGTGCGTGACACCGTGCGCTCGTTCACGCGCGAGCGGGTGCTGCCGATCATCGGCGAGCACTTCGAGGCGGGCACGTTCCCGCGCGAGCTGGTGTCTGAGATTGCGCAGATGGGCTTGCTGGGCATGCACCTGGAAGGCTATGGCTGCGCTGGGCTGAGCGCCGTCTGCTATGGTCTGGCGTGCCAGGAGTTGGAGTACGGCGATAGCGGGCTGCGCTCGTTCGTCTCGGTACAGGGGTCGCTGGCGATGTTCCCGATCTGGGCTTTTGGCACGGAGGAGCAGAAGCAGCGCTGGCTGCCACAGATGGCGAAGGGCGAGGTGATCGGCTGCTTCGGGCTGACTGAGCCAGACTTCGGCAGCAATCCAGCGGGGATGCTGACGCGCGCGGTCAAGGATGGCGACAGCTACGTCCTCAACGGC
>JAICSR010000351.1 GCA_025936795.1 Ktedonobacterales bacterium
CCACCGCGCATGAGGATGTCAACCCGGAGTTCTTCATGCTGACCGAGCTAGGCTACGAGGCGCTGCACGGCGAACTGAGCGCATCGCAGCAGCCATCGCCGCGCTCAGTCATCGTCCAGCCCAACTTTCAGGCGCTGCTGATGGAGCCGCACATGCCCGCGCTCTTCTGGCTCGTGCGCTTTGCCAGCATGGAGCAGATTGGCCGCGTCAGCCGCTTCACGCTGACCCGCGAGGCGCTGCACAAAGGCCTGAGTCGCCAGGGTTCAGACGCCACGATCGAGGATGTGATCGCCTTCCTGGAGAGCCACAATCACAAGCCGCTCCCGCAGAACGTCATCTACACCCTGCGCGACTGGGCGCGGCAACTGCGCGAGTCGCAGCACCCGGAGAACGGCGCACGTGTCCTGAAGTTCAAAGATGAAGGCGTCGTTGACCGGATTCTGCGTTCCAACCATCTCAAAGTATTCCGGCTGCGGCGGGTGGATTCGCGCTCGGTCGTCGCGCCGCCTGAGGTCAGTCTGGGCGACCTGAGTGGTGCGCTGGAGCGCCTTGGGTATGCGACGAAGCTGCTGGGTGGCCTCGAAGAGTTGATGGCGCCAGCCAGGGTGAACGGTGCGAGCCGCCGTGCGCTGGGCGGTCGGCGCGCAGCAGGCGCCCCAGCCCCTGCGATGAAGCAGTTTTAGCGTGCGACCGATGCCAGCCGCGACCTCACCTCCTGGCCTCCTCTCGCGCAGAGCGAAGGGGAAACGGAACGTCCAGACTCCCCTCGCCTCGCAGGAGAGGGGCTGGGGGTGAGGTCCAGCGCCACGCCAATGACCGCGCGGGATTCCGTTTTGCTGAGAAGGAGATGCTGCCATGCCAGCGCAATGCGCATGGTGCGGCGCGGCACAGATAGACGGCATGGACTGCCAGACGCTGCATGAATACCTGACGGGGTACGACTTCACGCCAGCCAACGCCGTGCCACACGCGATCCATTTCCTTCAGGTCACCTGCTTCATGGTTCAGCACGAGCGCTATAGCGACGAAGCGCTCGTCTGGGCGCAGACGATGCTACGTATGCGCCTCGAAACGGGCATGTCAGCGCGCGACCTGCGACGGTTCATGACCTCGCGTGCGCAGGGCAGCGACTCGTCCACTCGCACATGGCGATTCAATCGGGCGCCAGATGCGCAGCCACTGCCAAAGATCGCCTGGGAGATCACCATCGCCGATGTCGCGCAGCGGATGGGCCGCGAGGTGTCGTACGCGGAGCTGGTGACACGCTGGGCGCACGCCACACTACGGCAGATGTCCGCCCTTCTCGTCTAGCGCCTACGTCCTGGGCGCCTGAAACAGATGATGCGACGCCGCCCCGCACTCGGACGGGAAGCGGCGTCGCATCGTCTACTACGCAAATGCGCGCCTATGGGCCAGCCGTTCCAGTCGTGGTCGGCGTCGTGCCTGCGCCGGGCGTGGTCGTGCCGATTGGTGTTGCGCCGCCCTCCGTTGGATAGATCGCCGCGCCGATGTCGGTCACGCTCCATGAGTTGTTGGCCTCAGCCAACACCAGCTTGGTTGTGTACGTCGTCGCCTTGCCCGCCTTCGTGCGCGTCACGGTATAGGTCAGTGTCGTCAGATTCGTCTTCGGGTCGCTCACAGTCTTGGTCAGCGTCGCACTCGTCACATTGCCGTAGTCTTTGTCGGCCTGCGAGGCATCGTTGATGAACTGCGCCTGCGCAAACTGGAGGCGCAGATTAGACGCCAGCAGGTTCAGATAGATATCCTGATATGCTTGCGTCTGCTCATCCGACCAGAAGAGCGTCCCTGTGGCGGTCGGGCCAGGGTTGTAATTCAGCGCAGTGAAGGCGAAGTAGAAGCCACCCGCACAGAAGGCGCAGGTCAGGAACGAGCCAATCGTCATGACGAGCGCCAGCAGCAGGCTATTGGGCTGGCGCGGCCCGCGTGAGGGGAAGCGCGACTCGAACTCGTCGCGCATCTCGCGCAGCCGCAGCACGCGCTCGTAGCGCGCCTCACGTTCCTCGCCCTGCTTCGTCTCAGGCTGCAATTCCATCTGGCGAAGCTCGGCGTCAATCTCCTTGATTCGCGTCTGCGCCTCGCGCAATTCCTCCGGTGACGCCCGCCTGCTCTTGGCGACAGCAGACCATCGGGCGCGGGTCATATTGCGCACGCCACAACCTCCCTGCGCTCCATCCGCACGCGCACGCTGCGCACTACGGTGTGAGCGTACAGTAGCGGTCTGGCGCGCAGTGTGTCAAGCGAACTGGGACGTTTTGCGCCCCAGCGCCAGCCGCCTGCCAAAGTTTGTCGCCTTGGCAACCGCTGTGCTACCATCAATGAGCGTTTGGCCCGTGCGGCCTGCCAGCGTCAGCCATGGCGTCAGCCGTGGGGCGCCGCTATCTCGTACCTCTGGAGGTTGTATGCCTGATCACATCACCGCGCGACCCGCTGGCGCAGCCGAGCATGAGCAGGCGGCGCCGCAGCATCGTCTGCGCCTGAGTGTCAATGGCGCCGAGCGCGCGGTGACGGTAGACTCACGCGCCACGCTGCTCGACACCCTGCGCGACGACCTCGGATTGACGGGCGCCAAGCTCGGCTGCGATATGGGCCAATGTGGCGCCTGCACCGTGCTGGTGGATGGCGAGGCGCTGTATAGCTGCCTGCTGCTGACCATCGAGCAAGAGGGGCGCGCCATCACCACCATCGAAGGGCTGTCCTCAGCAGGCGAACTCGACCCCGTCCAGCGGGCGATGATCGCGCAGGACGCCCTCCAGTGCGGCTTCTGCACGCCGGGTCAGGCGCTCGCCATGAAGGCGCTCTTCGACCACACACCGCATCCCTCCGACGAGGAGATTGATCGCGCGCTGGCTGGCAACCTCTGCCGCTGTGGCGCCTACGTCAAGCTGCGCGCCGCCGCCCGCTCCCTCGCCGGACGTTAACCCGATGCGCGTTAGCCGGATGCTGGCCCGCGCCACATCACCACGCGGCGTCTCGCTGCGACGCTCGTATGACTGACCTGCCGCTGAATCACAGGAGAGGAACTGAAGTCACATGCCCATTCGCATCATCACGACCCACCTGGAGTTTGAGGGACAGGTCTACGAGCAGCGTGTCGTCATGGAGGGCGAGGAGCCAGCCGTCTGGGGAGCCGACGCCAAGTTGGGCGTCGTCGGCAAGCCCACCGCGCGCGTGGATGGCCGCGAGCGCATCTCTGGCGCGGCGCAGTATACCTACGATGTGCTGCTGCCAGGCATGCTGACTGCCGCTGGCCTGCGCTCGCCGCATCCGCATGCGCGCGTCACACGCGTGGATTCCTCGCGCGCCGAGGCGGCTCCCGGTGTGGTCGGTGTCTATACCCGCTTCAACACGCCCACTCTCGTCAATCCCAATAACAAGCGTCCCATCTTCGCAGAGGAAACGCTATTTCAGGGGCAGGAGGTCGCCATCGCGCTTGCCGAGACACGCCAGCAGGCGATTGACGCGCTGCGACTGATTGAGGTCGAATATGAGCCGCTGCCCTTCGTCGTGGACCCAGAGGCCGCCGTCGCGCCGGGCGCGCCGCGTGTGGAGAGCGAGCAGCCGAACAATAGCATCTCAGACGAGTGGCCCAAGACCTACGAGCGCGGCGATGTCGAGCAGGGTTTCGCCGAGGCCGATGTCGTCGTCGAGACACGCTTCACGACCGAGGCGAACCTGCACAACAGCATGGAGACGCACGGCGGCGCCGCCAGCTGGGATGGCCACACGCTGACGGTCTGGAGTTCCACGCAGGACATCTATGGCGCCCGCCAGCAGATCGCCACCGCGCTCAACCTCCAACAGAACCAGGTCCACATTGTCATGCGCTACACGGGCGGCGGCTTCGGCAGCAAGTTCGCTGCGCACAATTCGGGCCTGTTCGCCGCCTGGGCCGCCTACACGCTCGGTCGTCCCGTCAAATACATGCTTAGCCGCGAGGAGGAGAATCTCGCCGCTGGCAATCGCCCGCCTAGCGTGCAGACCTACAAGCTCGGCGCGAAACGCGACGGCACGCTGACCGCCATCGAGTTGCGCGCGGTGGGCAATGTCGGCGCGCTCGGCTCGTGGTTCTCCTCCGTCGGCATGCCCGCGAAGGAGATGTATCTCTGCCCCAACGTGCGCTCCGTGGATGTGCCAGCGCGCACCAATCTTGGCACGCAGGCGTCATTCCGCGCGCCCGGCGTCGTCGAAGGCATGGCCGGGCTGGATGTCGCGCTGGACGAGCTAGCCCGCGCGCTGCAGATGGACCCGCTGGAGCTACGCCGCAAGAACTACGCCCCGCGCTACCAGATTCTCGACAAGCCCTACGCCACCAAGACGCTGCTCGAAGCCTACGACCGCGCCGCCGAGCGCATCGGCTGGGCCACCCGCGACGCTGAGGAGCGGCGCTATCCGCGTGGACGCGCTGGC
>JAICSR010000275.1 GCA_025936795.1 Ktedonobacterales bacterium
ATCATCACTGGGGAGCCGCTGGAGCTGGACGAGGTGATGGCGCGCGTGGACGCTGTGACAGCCGAGCAGACGCAGGCGCTGGCGCGCGACCTCTTCGCCAGCGACGCGCTACGCCTCGCGGTGATCGGCCCGCAGAAGGACAGCGCCGCCCTGGAGCGCCTGCTGGAGATGTAGCGGCGGAGTCACTGCGCCTGCTAGCTGGCGCTGGTTGGGGGCGTGTCGGCGCCGGGCTGCGCGGTTGTCTCCACCACGCGCGTTGGCTCGGCGGCGGATTCGGGCGTGTCCGTCTGCGCAGTGAAATTCTGCGCCATCTGGCTGAGCCTGCCCAGAGTCGTGCGTGAGGAGCTGGCAGGCGAGGAGTCATCGCCCAGCGGATTCCAGCTCATATCCTTCATTGCAGATTGCAACTCGCGCAGCGTGCGCCCCAGCTGGCCGCCTAGCTCGATCATGCGCTTGGGTCCGAAGATGATGAGACCCAGCACCAGCAGGCCCAGCACCTCGGTCATGTGTCCAAACATCGCTTCAGCCTCCTGCGCGTTTCCGCTCGCATACAGCGCATCATCTTCCCCCTATTGTACATCGCCGCGTCACATGCGCCAGTCTCTGTCCAAAAGCGCACGCGACGCCGCCGCGCAGACTCGCGCGGCGGCGTCAACGGTGGTGGGCAGCGGAGGGGGCGGCTCAGCGCGGGCTGGCGGCGCTGGCTGGATGCAGGCCCGACGGCTGCTCATCCTCCTCGATCACGCTGGTCGCGGCGACGCTGCCGCCAACCGCGATGGACCCCTCAGCGATAGCGTCCGGCTCCTCATCTACCGCAATTTCGCCTGGCCTGGAGCGGGCGAGCGAGGCGAACGCCGCGATGACACTCAGCGCCGCCGAGAGATAGAACACCACGCGCAGGCCTTCCATGAAGGGCGCTGCGATCAGGTTGGGGAAGAACTGCTGGCTGAGCAGATGCGCCTGCGAGGCGGCGGGCAGCGTGTGCAGCACTTGCTGCGGCAACAGCGTCCCCATCGGGTTGTAGCCCAGGAAGGCGGCGAAGAGCGCGGCGGTCGGCGGCAGATGCGCGATCTTCTCCACCAGCGCGCCCGGCAGCCCGGTCGGTGAGAGGCCCGCCGTCAGCGCAGGCGGCAGCGCGTTCGCCAGCCCAGCGGTGACGATGCTGAAGAAAACGCCGATGCTCAGCAGCGCGGCGGCATTCTGGAAGGTCGAGCGCATGCCGGAACCAACGCCGCGATGCTCCTTCGGCACACTATTCATCACTACCGTCGTGTTGGGCGCCGCAAAGAGTCCCTGACCGATGCCCAGCAGCAAGAGCAGCAGGAAGAACCACTTGTAGTCGAAGTTCGCAGGCAGCAGCGTGAGGCCAATGAAGCCCACTGCATTGATCATCATGCCCACGAACATGAACATGCGCTGTCCAACGCGGTCAGAGATCCACCCGCTGAGCGGCCCCAGCACCACGAAGCCCGCGAGCAGCGGTGTCATGTAGATACCTGCCCAGAGCGGCGTATCCTCGAAGCGGTAGCCGTGCAGTGGCAGCCAGATGCCTTGCAGCCAGATCACCAGCATGAATTGCAAGCCGCCGCGCTGCAACGCCGACATGAAGCCGGCGACGTTGCCCCACGCGAAGACCCGGCGCGCGAAGAGGTCAATCCGGAACATCGGATCGGCCACCCGCAGCTCGATCAGCACGAAGAGCGCCAACAGCAGCGTGCCGCCGATCAGCGCCGCGATCACCCACGGATTGCCCCAGCCCATCGGCGAGTCGCCGTAGGGTTCAATGCCATACGTCACGCCAAGCAGCAGTGTCGTCAGGCCGAGCGCGAAGGTGATGTTCCCTGCCCAGTCGAGCTTCTGGTTGCTGCGAATCGTCGCCGTCTCATGCAGCTTGAGGTAGGCCCAGACCGTGCCGAAGATGCCCACTGGCACGCTGACGAGGAAGACCATGCGCCAGTTGATGATGGCCAGCACACCGCCGAGAATCAGCCCGATGAAGGAGCCGATGATGGCGGCCATCTGGTTGATGCCCATCGCCATACCGCGCTGGTGCGACGGGAAGGCGTCGGTGATGATGGCCGCGCTATTGGCGAAGAGGAAGCCCGCGCCAACGCCCTGCACTAAGCGAAAGATGACCATCTCCAGCGCCGCCGTGTTGCCAGAGCCTGGCGTCAGGAAGAGCAGGATGCTGCCGACAGTGAAGATCGCAAAGCCGAGATTGTAGAGCTTGACCCGCCCCAGCATATCGGAGATGCGCCCGAAGGTGACGAGCAGCGTCGCCGTAACGACCATGTAGCCAAGCAGCAACCAGAGGAAATAGTTCGTCTCGCCGGGGGCGAGTGGATTGATGCCGATGCCAGTGAAGATGGCTGGCATCGAGATGAGAATGATACTGGAGTTGATCGTCGCCATCAGTGTACCAAGCGTGGTATTCGAGAGCGCGATCCACTTGTAGCCGTCACTGACCTGAGCCGTCGGCGTTGACTGGGCTGAGATACTGGCTGACCCGTCACTCGCTGCGACTGGTCGTGCGCTACCCATAGTGGCAACCTCTTTTCGTGTTAGACGTGCGGCTCCCGCGCCACACAACATCTGCGGCGCGAGGAGCCTGCATACAGTATAGCACATCCTTCACGCATACGGAAAGGTTGTGTGGTGAGTCGGGGATTCTGTCTCATGGCGGAGGACGGGCCAGCGGTTAAAACCGCGCCTGAAGGCGGCAAGCCGCCACAAGACCCGCCTGCGCGGGTCCACGTCCGGGTTCCAGTCCGCGCAGGCGGACTTTGCGGCCCCGCTGGGCCATCCAGGCGCGGTTTCAACCGCCAGCCGCCATGCGCGCTGAAGTCAGCGCGGCCAGCGATAGCCTGCCGCCGCGTAGATCAGCTCGATGGCCTCGGCCTGGGCCAGCGAGTCGGCGCGCGTGATCGCGGGTGTCTCGCCGCGCTGGATGCGCTCGGCGAAATGCTCGACCTGAAGCTGGTACTGGTCTACAGCGGGGAAGCGATGCTCCCAGGCGTCATCGCCCACATCCACGCGCGCCACCGCTTCGATGCGCCCCGGCGTGAATGGTAGCGGGATGCTGATGCGCCCCTGTTCGCCGATGATCTCGGCGAACTGACGCCAGGGTAGCTCGAAGCTCGAATCTAGCAGTGCGCGGCGCCCCTCACCAAAGTCGAGCGCTGCGGAGACGCCCATCTCCACCTCGGCGCCTGCTGGCTCGGTCATCAGCGCCACCGCCTGCACAGGCGCCCCCTCGAAGAAGATGCGGCACAGGCTCAACGGATAGCAGCCGACATCCATCAGCGAGCCGCCGCCTAGCGCCGCCTTCAAGCGGATGTTGTCGGGGCTGCTGCGAATGTCGAAGACGAACGCCGAGCGGATCAGCCGCACGGGGCCGATGCGTCCGGCGGCGACCTGCTCGCGCGCCCAGGCGATCTGCGGATGGAAGCGATACATGAACGCCTCCATCAAGAGCTTGTCGCTCTGCTCGCTGGCGTCGAACATCTGGCGCGCCTCGTCGGCGGTCAGGCCAAGCGGCTTCTCGCACAGCACATGCTTGCCTGCGTTCAGGGCGCGCACTGTCCACTCCAGATGCTGCGCATTGGGCAGCGGGATGTAGACAGCGTCTACCTCTGGGTCATCGAGCACGCCTTCGTAGCTGCCGTAGGCGCGCGCGCCCCGCTCGCGCAGCGCCACACGCTCGGCGCGTGCCAGGTCACGGCTGCCGATAGCCACCAGTCGCCCGTTGCGCGACGCCTGAATCGCCGGGATGACCGCTTTGACGCCGATATTCGCGCTACTGAGCACGCCCCAGCGTACCAGCTCGCCCGCCGCCCCTGTCGTCGTATCCGTCTCCGTATCCGTCATGCTTGCGTTCCTCTCCATTGAGCGTCCATTGAGCGCTGGCCTGCGCGAAGCTCGTTCTCGGTCCGAGTGCGCCTCCGATTGCGCGCCTGGCAAGACGCCGCGCCGCGCCAGCCGATATAATGCAGTCGCGCGGGCGCATCTGCCGCGCGTGGTCGCCGCTGTGTACTATACGACGGCGCCTAGCTCACGCGGGCCTGGCTCGCGCGGTGAGGAGACGGTGACGATGGCGATGCCCCGAATTCGCCCACTTGGCCCAGACGAGGTGACTCCAGAGGCGCGCGACGTGCTGGAGCGATTCCAACGCGAGCGTGGCAATATGCCCAATATGTTCCGCACGATGGCGCTGCGCCCGGAGATCATGCAGACGGCGGTGGAGCACATGCGCGCGGTCTTCTCCACTGGCACAGTGGAGACGCGGCTCAAAGAGATGCTGGCTGTGCGTGTCTCGCAGATCAATGATTGCCACTATTGAAAGGCTTCACATACTGCTTTGGCAAAGCAGCTAGGGGCGACAGAAGAACTGCTCGACGCGATGTTCAACATTGATCAGCATCGCGACCAGTTCACGGCGGCCGAGTTGGCGGCGCTGACGCTGGCGGAGCGCATGACAACCGACGCGCGCAACGTGGATGAAGAGGTGTGGGCGGAGTTGCGCGCGCACTTCGACGACGGCCAGATCATCGAGTTGGCCGCCGTGATTGGCCTGTTCAACTACTTCAACCGGTTCAACGACGCGCTGCGGGTGGAGATCACCGCTCCGGGCCGTCCGCCAGCGAGCGCCGCGAATGACTGAGACGCACAGGAAACACCGATGACCAACAAGAAGCGTGATCAACACGATCAGCGCGATGAGCGCACGGACGCCGAGGCGCCGCCCAGCGCGGATGAGCGGCTGCGCGGGCTGCTGGCGGCGTTAACCCAGCTCCAGCAATACCTCGACGAGCGCGGCAGCCACACCTACGAGCTGGCGCAGCGCTTCATGGCGAATGCCAAACGCGATCCCTCCACGCGCGCCTACGACGAGCGGCAGGCGACGATGCTGGAGTATCAGCATTACATCTGGAAGGAGATCGCCGGGCGGGTGGGGCAGATACGCGCGATCTATGACGACGCGCCGGTTGACGCGCCTGCTCCTGACGTGGACAGCCCAGCAGCGCCAGACGCCAGCGCCGAAGCGACCGACGCTGGCGAGGGGTGAGGCAGCATCGAGGTGGGCGGTTGGCGTTGCGCTAAACCCTCACCCTAGCCCCTCTTTCACAGGGCGAGGGGAGCCAGCTGTTCCAGTTCCCCCTCTCCTTGCAGGAGAGGGGGACAGGGGGTGAGGTCGGCAGCTAGCGCCTGCCACCGACGGGTTCGCCGTACTCGTTGAATTCGAGATAGACGACATCGCTGACGTAGGGATGCTGGCGCAGACGCTCGCAGACCTCCGCCTCTTTGCCTTGCTGCACCCGCGCGAGGAAGCCGTGCTTGCGCGGGATGAGCCGCATCGGACGCGCGGCGCTGGCGGCTAGCAATCGCTGCGCCTGCCCGACGCTGACTCCCTGGCGGAAGAAGATCGCGATGCGCCCTGGCCCCAGTAGCGGCGCCTGCTGGCGCACCGGATCGCCCTCGAAGCGACTGATGATGCCCTGCGCGGCCTGCTCCACCTGATCGTGGAGGCGCTTGATGGTGGGCGCCGCCGCCTGCTGGGCGCGC
>JAICSR010000580.1 GCA_025936795.1 Ktedonobacterales bacterium
CCTTCGAGACGCCGGACACGCGGCTGCATGTGCTCGGCATCGGGCGCATCGGCCCACCCAGCGCGCAATCAGAACAGCAGCGCCCGATCTACCTCCAGCCCTACGAGCGCGAGCGGCTCCAGCGATTGAGCGACGCGCAGGTGGATGTCTTGCTGACGCACGATGGGCCGCCATTGCTGCTGGCGGATGCGGCTGAGCGTACGCCGGGCTTCGGGCATGCGCGGCGGGGCGATGTCGGTGGCCTGCCAGAGATTGTGGAGGCGCTCGAACACTATCGCCCGGCCTACGAGTTCTTCGGCCACTACGGCGGCCCCTATCGCAGTTGGAGCGGCTACGGGGCGAGCGGCCAGACGGCGCTGCACAAACTGGCTGACCTGAACTGGGACACAGCGGAGAGCAGCCATCGCCTGCGCGCGGGCTGCATGGGCCTGCTGCGCTGGAATGGCCGCGGCGACCATCACTTCGCGGTGGTTCAGGAGCGGTGGCTGCGCGAGTATGCGCCATATCACTGGCGCTCGCTGTAGCAGGCGGCTCACGCAGGTAGATAAATCATGGCGGACACCGGGGCGCTGGCGGTTAAAACCGCGCCTCAAGAGCCTTTCGGCCCACAAGACCCGCCTGCGCGGGTCCGGGGTCAACTTTCCCCCGGTCGTGGACCTGCGGAGGCAGGTCGTGTGGCGGCCGCAGCCGCCTTGTGGCGCGGTTTTTACCGCCAGCCGATGTACGCTGTATTACTCGCCAGCCCGGCTGGCCTCAGAAGCTTTGCGCGTCGGTCGCGCTCTCGATGGCGTGGAAGGGAATCAGGCGGCTGAGGTTGGCAAGTTGGAGCACCAGCGCATCGCCGCCAACCCAGGCCACCACGCCAGTATAGGAGCCGCCCTTCTCGCCGGGGAGCAACGTCTCGACGGTGACGCGCTTGTCTTGTCGCTGTAGGAACCACTCTCGCATGCTCTGACCTGGCCTTTCGACGCTACAACACATCCACCAGGGAAAACCAGGGAAAACATAGGCGGCTAATTGGGGCGACGCCAAAGACTGATATGCGCTGACGCGCGCGCTGGCATGCTCTCTCCAGCGCTCGTTCATCTGGGGCGCCACCCGCTCACTATCCGCCACCCGCTTCCCGCGCATCGGGGAGAACCGAGGAGAACCTCGGCAGCATTGTATACCCTCCGGGCAAGCTTTCTCCACCACGTAAACTCATGGCCTGCGATCCGGCCTCCGCTCGCGGCCCACGCGAACCGCTCCACATCGCTCCACATGCGCCGCCGAGCGCCCTCATCGCCTGGCGCCAGCTTGCCGCGCCAACGCCGCATCAGCCCCTCCGTCCCTTGCGAAAATAGAACATGCGACCTACACTTGCTGCTATCCGCCGGGAGCGACGGGTGATGGCCGCGAGAGGGCGATGAGCGAACAGGAGGGGTACGGTGAGTGAGCAGGCGGAACGGGCGAGCGTGGCGCTAGCTCAGGCGGCGCCGACAGTGGCGCGGGTGGGCTATGCGCCAATCACGCGGGTAGACGCCGAGCGGCGCGAGATCGAACTCTGCGCCACCAGCGAGGCGCTCGACGCGCACGGCACGATCTTCGACTACGCGGCAAGCAAGGCGGCCTTCACACGCTGGCTGGGCAATGTGCGCGAGATGCACGAGCGACGCGCGGTCGGGCGGCGCGTGGCGGTACGCTGCGATGACGAGTCGCGGCGGGTTTATGTCCGGCTGCGCATCTCGCGTGGCGCGCAGGATACCTGGGAGAAGGTGCTGGATGGCACACTGCGCGGAGCCAGCATCGGCGCGAGCGAGATTGTCTGGCGGCGCGAGCGGCGCACGCTGGCCGGACGCAGCCGCTGGGTGAACGTGGCGACCCGCTACGACCTGGC
>JAICSR010000370.1 GCA_025936795.1 Ktedonobacterales bacterium
CACCATTTGCGCTGCTCGCTCGCTACGCCCGTCAGATGGGTGTATAGCGCAGAGCAGGCGCTTGCTAGGTTGTGGCGCTGGTGGTGTCAGCCGTCACCTCATCAGCGGTGGTTGGCGCTGCCGCAGCGTCGCGCCGATTGAGCGCGCCAACGGCGGGACTGAGCAGGATCAGCGCCGCCAGCACGGCAATCGCCCCGCCGCCGATCCACAGGCCCGCCCGTACACCCAGCGCGTCGCCCAGCCAGCCCGCCAGGAAGAGGCCCGCTGGATTCATCGCCGTCGCCACCAGCGCGATGAGGCTGACCACGCGGCCCATCATCTGCATGGGGATGACGCGCTGGAGCAGCGCGCCGCTCAGCACCTCTGGCACGGCAAACGCGACGCCCATCACCAGATAGGCCAGGTCGAGCGTCAGCGCGTTCTGCGCCAGACCCATCAGAATGATGGCGACGCCAAAGATCAGCATCGCCCCAACGATGAACTGCGCGCGCCAGCGGAGCCGCGCAGGCGCCAGCCCGGCCGCGAGCGCGCCCACCAGCCCACCAACCCCCATGCAGGCCGCCATCAGGCCAAAGGCGGTCGCGGAGAGATGCAGGTCGAGCCGCACCAGCCGGGGAACGAGTACCGCCTCCACATCGTTCAACCCGTTGGTCAGCGAGAAGAAGAGGATCAGTGTCAAAATCGCAGGCTCGCGGAGCAGGAAGCGCAGCCCGGCAAACATCTCGCCCCAGCGCTGGCGTGGGCGCGCGGCGCGCTGCGGCTGCTCGGCTGCGTCGGCGCCTGGTAGAGGCGCGGCTGCGGCGCGACGCGAACGCATCAGCGCGAGCGCGATGAACGAGACGACGAACGATGCCGCGTCGAGGGCCAGCGCCGCGCCGACATTCCACTGAGCGATCAGCAGGCCGCCGAGCGCCGGGCCGCCGAGCGCCGCCGCCTGGGTGGTGATCTGACGCAGACTGGTTGTGGCGTCGTAGTGCTCGCGCTCGACCAGCGAGGGATAGAGCGCCGCCAGCGCCGGAGTGAAGAATGCGCCGACCAGGCCGTAGAACGCCGCGAAAACGAACACCTCAGGCACGCTGATGAGCCGCAGCGTGACGAGCGCCGCAAACACCGCCGTCACCAGCGCGCGTAGCCCATCGGAGAGCAGCGCAATGCCACGACGGCTGGCGCGGTCGGCGATGGCGCCGCCAAACAACAACAGCAGGATCGTCGGGATGTAGGAGGCCGAGAGGACGGCGCCCATCAGCAGGCTGGAGCCAGTCAGACCCACCAACAGCCAGACCAGTGCGATCATGAAGACCTGATCGCCGATTTGCGAGATGCTCTGACCAAGCCAGACGAGCGTGAACTGGCCATTGCGGAGCGGGGAGAGTAGGCGCGTGAGTTGACGCATCGAAGCCGCCTCCGGACACTCAGGACACCGCGTCCATCAGTATAGCGGTTGTTTCTACTGTTGCAGATGATGCTAGTATAATGTGATTATAGTACAAGCGCAAGTAGCTATGGTCGCCTGTGGCGGGGTATCCTGATGTACTGGGATAAGTGGCTTGTCCAATCACGCGCAGGACGTTTAGGGCGGGCGTCAGGCCGGAGGGCTGCGATGGCAACGATAGCGGAACTGCTACGGCAGTATATGGTGGCGATGTACGATCCCACACGCGGAGCGATCTTGATGGAGCTCGGCCATGCGGAGGAACTGACCCCGACGCAGATCGCCCGACGGCTAGGCCTGACAGCCAACAATGTCTACCACCATATGCGCGTGCTACGCGAGATGGGCGTGGTAGACCCGCCGCGCGCTGTGCCGCGCGAGACGTATGTCGAGAAGTATTACCGTATCAACGCCGACCTGGCTGCGGCGGTGAATAGCGACCCTGAATGGCTGGATAAGACGCAGGCGAGCCAGACCTCCGCCGACCGTAAGGCGCTCTTCACCGGGATGTGCATGACGATGGCGCAATTGCTGATGCGCGCGGCCCGCCGCTATCAGGCGATGGATGATGAAGCGTTCGAGCGAAAGTTCTACGAGACGCAGGACATCATGGCGTCGGTCAACTCAATGGATCACGAGAAACTCGTCCGGCGGCTGGCGAGCCTGCGTGGCATCTTTGCCGAAGAATGGCGCGCCGACGCCGAAGTGCGCCCGAAGGATGCTGCAGACGATGCGGATACTCCGTCAGACGGCGCAGTGGCCCGCCCAGGCCGCGAGACCTCCGCGAACCGCCGCAACATCGTGTTGATAGCTGCGTTGCCGCTGCTCTGGGATGAGGAGGAGCGGCCTGGCCCCACCACCAGCTAGTGGATCACCTGCGCCAGCCACTTGAGCGCGCGTGGTGGACAACGCGCCCTATCTATTCGCCTTCGCGCATTGGCCACGAAAGCTCCCCAAGCCTCACGCCGCGATGTGGAAGACTGCCGCCAACGCAACGCTTGCCTCAATCGCCGGCTAGCTCGTCGGTTGCGCTGCGTCCGGCGTGGGCTGTGCGGTTCAGAAAGTCGGCGATCACCTCAAGCTGGCTCTCCTCATAGCCCGCGCAGATCTCGCGCATGGACGTGAGCATCCCCGAATAGAGGCCCATCAACTCACCCATGCGTTCGCCGCGCATCCGCACGACGACAGCGCGGCGGTCGGACGGGTCGCGGTCGCGCGCAACCCAGCCACCACGTTCGAGCCGGTCGAGAATGCCGGTCATCGTGGCGGGGTGCAGCCCGGAGCGTCGCGCGAGCGCGCTGGGGCTGAGCGGGCCATGGCGCGCAATCAGGTCGAGGCAATCGAGATCAATGTCCTTCAGCTCAACATGCGCGCCAACATGATGATTGAGCAGGCCCAACTGGATGCTCAGCTCGCGCATGGACGCCAGGATCGCCGCCATCACCCGCTTTCGGCGCCGCGCCGCCTCTTGTTCTTCTTGTGATATGTAACTCATATTGTTTGCACTCCGTATGATATGGTAGTATATACGCAGGACCGGGTTCCTGGCAAGAGGTCACTGCCATTGTATACGGCGGACTGACCCTCCAGGAAGCGGTTCGCAGACAGAAGGAGAGCAGACTATGCAAGCCGTCACTAGCGCGGCGATGGCGCAACGACGGAGCGAGCGATGAAACTCACGATTTTCGCGGCGACCGGGGGCATCGGTCGGCAGCTCCTCGAACAAGCCGTCGCCGCAGGCCACGAGGTTACTGTCGTCGTGCGCAACCC
This sequence comes from Ktedonobacterales bacterium, assembly GCA_025936795.1. Taxonomy (GTDB): domain Bacteria; phylum Chloroflexota; class Ktedonobacteria; order Ktedonobacterales; family JADMIN01; genus JAKAIY01. The sequence goes on from JAICSR010000370.1 coordinate 3,203, forward strand.
GCAGCATCTTCCCCAAACGGCTCGGCCAGTGCGCATCGTCACCGCCGACCTCGCCCATCCAGACACGGTAGCGCTTGCTTCAGCGGTTGCAGGAGCCGACGGCGTCCTCTCTGGCCTTGGGCAGCGGTCGGCGGCTGATCGCGGCGTCGTGTCGCAGGGGACGCAGGCCATCACGCAGGCGATGCAGGCGGCAGGTGTGCGGCGAATCGTCGTCGTGAGCGCCGCGCCCGTCTCCACAACGCCATCGCCCGGTCGCCCGCATCCGCCGAAGGTTGATCCGGGCGAGGGATTCTTGATGCGCACGCTGCTCAGCCCGATGATCAAGATCGTGCTGCACGGCGTGTACGCCGACCTCGCGCTGATGGAGGACGACCTGCGCGCGAGCGGACTCGACTGGACGGTGGCGCGCCCGCCTCGGTTGACCGACAAGCCGCTGACGGGCGTTTATCGGACGGCGTATGGGCGGAATCTCCGCCGCGGCCTCTTCATCTCACGCGCCGATGTCGCCGATCTGATGCTGCGCGCGCTCGATCAACCCGCGACGATTGGGCAGGCCATCGGGCTGGCTTACTAGCCAACGGGCCGACGAACGATTGACGCTGGCGCCCAACCAGCACATCGAACCTGTTATGACCTGTTCTGAAAGGAGGACGGCCATGCGAGAACCGTCCACACGCATTCTTGTGATCGGCGCTGGGACTGCGGGCTTGCTCTTCACCCTGCGTCTGTCTGGCAAAGTCGCCCATGAGCCTGTCGAGATCACGCTGGTCAACGACTCCGACACCTTCGTCATGCGCCCCAGCTTGCCTGAGTTTGCCACCAATCAGCCTGTCGTTTGGCGCTCGCTGCCGCAGCTCTTGCGCAAGACGCGGGTCCAGTTTGTTCAGGGGCGCGTCATCGGCCTCGATCCGAGCCAGCGCCG
>JAICSR010000450.1 GCA_025936795.1 Ktedonobacterales bacterium
ATCCTCTTTCCTGCAGCGCATATCGAAGCGAACTGCGCTCATAGCGGGGTGCGGATAATCTCCAGGGCGGCGTCTGCGTACAGCATCCATGCGGAAAACGATCCCATCAGCCCCGAAGACGGTCCATAGCCAATCGCCTGGCTCTGCTGATTCAGCCTCATGACCTGGAGAAGGGCATTCGCCACGCCAACGACCAACTTCACCACCGCAAGCCACACCAGCGCCCGATACAGTCGTGTCATCCGCAGCCATCTCTTTCCGTTTTCATCATCCCTGGGAGCGCTTCGTGCATCCGCAGTATAGCAGGCTGGGCGCTTGGCGGCGTGTGAGATAACTCACAGCGCCCGCTGGTACCTTTGGGCGCTTCCGGTCCGGCGCGGGCTGGGAGCGCCGCCAGCCTGTGCTATGCTACCGTGGACTGTACGCCCGCTCCTGGCGCCTGCGCGACTGCCAGTGGAACGCCTGTTTCACGCATGCGCGGCGCCCTGCAGGTGCGGCGGCTCGTGGGCTGGGATGGTCGCTGGCGCGAGGAATGTGAGGGAAATGCTGCGTGATCACGGATGTGCAACGCATCGCCGAGATTTCGCGCGCGGCTGAGGCGCTGATCGCCGGGCCGCCCGACTTCCTGCGCGCCTTCCCCGGCGAGGAGGGCGGCGCCCGCCAGCAGCGTCGCGCCATCATCCTCGCCTCGCTGCGCGATCAGGAGTACAGCGGGCGCGTCGGCGTCTCGGTGGATGAGCTGGCCGCCGACCTCGAGGCCGTGCTGCGCCTGCGCGAGCTTCCCCCACCCGATGATCTGCGCGGTGAGGTCGTCGAGATTCTGCGCCAACTGGAGAACTGGCAGGCGGTGGATGGCGGCCTCGCCCCCGACCGGGCCGAGCGCGATGGCCTGCGCCGCCGGGTGGAGCGCGACTATGCGCTGGCGCGCTCGCTGCGCGTCTTCCTGCCGCACTGGGATGAGGTGCAGCGGGCGCTGCGGCGGCGCTACATCAGCCTCAGCGCCAACTACTTTGCGCAGGCCATCTCCGCGCTCGATACCCTGCTCGACGAGCTACGCTACGAAGACACCGATCCCCTGCGCAGCCATAGCGCGTGGCAATCGCTACGCCAGGCGATGCATGGCATCAACACCGAGACGCGCGATTTCGCCCGCGAACTGCGCTCACTGCGCGTGGATGGCAATCATCCTGAGGCGCTGGCCGACATCGCCGACCGGCTGGGCATCTTGCATGAGAAGTTCTTTCGCGTGGCAGCGGAGGGCGCGGCGCAGGTGCGCGAGCGGCTCGACGTACTGCGCGACGACCGGCACGCGGGCGAGAATGTGCGCCGCCTGCAAGAGACACTGCGCCTCCGTGAGGAGGAGTGGAGCGTGGGCCTGGGCGAGACGCAAGCTGAGCTACACGAGCGCCTCGACGCGGTGGGGCAGGATGTCGTGCGCGAGCTGGCGCTTTTCGAGCGCTTCATGGCCGATAGTGGGCCTGGCTCGTGGCGTGAGGGCGCCAAGGTCATCAGCCTGGCGCTGGTCGAGCTGACCGAGCGTATCCATGCCGCCATCTCGCTACGCTTGCAGCAGACGCAGGCGGTGGCGGCGCTGCTGCGGCGCGCGCGCGACCTGGCCGAGGGGCGCGGCGACGCGACTCAGCGCGCCCGCCAATACCTCTGGAACGCCTCTGGCTCGCTGCATGCTGCGCTCTGGGTGCAGGCAGCTCCTGCCAGCGATCAGCAGGTGCTACTGGAGCGCTGGCTGACCCAGAAGGGTGGCTCAGCATTGCCACTGGTGGATGAGAACATCTGGGAGCGCTCGCTGCGCCCGCGTCATCGGCCCGCGCCACCACCGCCGCCCCAGCCGTTGCTCGTCACGGAGGCCTGGGACCCGGGCGAAGACCCGCGCATGCGGCTCTACGAGGAGGCGCGCGAACGGCTGGTGGAGCGGCTCATCGCCGCTGGCTCGGCGCAGGCGCTCGAACAGATTGGCTCGCTCGAAGAGCTACGGCTGCTGGCCTCGTTCCTCTGGCTGCCGCGCGAGAGCGCGCCGTTGCGGCGGCTAGGGCTGCGCATCCAGCCAGCGAGCGCGGGGATGGCGCGCCGCGCGACACTCCAGGGGCCGGGCTTCGAGGTGGAGTTGGACAACTATCGCTTCAGCGCCACCACCGCGAGCCGCCAGGCCGCCGCCGAGCAGCGCCGCGCGCAAGCGGCGACCCCGCATGCGACTCAGCACGCGACACCCGCACCAGTCAGCGATGGCGCTGAGCGTGTGGATGCGCCACTGCGCCCGGCCCTCGCCGCGCAGGCGGAGATTGTCCCAGCCGCCGCCACGCATCCGTTGGAGGACCTGGAGGACCTGGAGCCAGCGTCCGCCTATGCCACGCGCGAACTGGAGAGCATCGCGCCCGCCGAAGTGCGCCCCACGCGCCCACTTGTCGAGCCGCCGACCCCGCCGGAGCGCGGCCCGACCACCGGCCCCCGACGCCTCTGGCCGCTGCCCGGCCTGCTGGGCCGCCGCAACGGCGACCGACGCGCCCGCGACTAGCGCCGCTAGCGCCGCTCCCCTCTCCCGCCGCAGGGGGGGAGGGGCTGGGGGAGGGGGCCAGCGCCATATTTTCAGGAGTGAGACCATGCCGAGCTACACCGGACAGCGCGAACAGGACCTCGCCCTGCGCATCCGCCGCATGCTGATCGAGCAGAGTGCGCTCCTGCAGGATGAGTCGCCCGACGAGTTCGCCTGGCTCACCCGACACTTCGAGACTGAGCAGCGCTTCTTCGAGGAGGAGCTAGGCGCGCGGCTGGAGCTGCGGCTGGGGCGCTGGGCGCGCGTCTACTGGCCAGCGCCGCCGCGCAACCGCGAGATCTGCATCGCCGACATCTTCGAGCTGACGGCGCGCAAGCAGACCGCCTATGCCTGCCTGATTCGCGCCTATCGCAGTGTGCGCCTGCTGGAGTCTGGCGACTCGGCGAATGTCTTCCGCTTCAGCGAGATTTTCCGCTATGTCGCTGAGGAGGGGCAGCGCCTCTCGCCCTGGCTCAGCTTCGACGAGGCGGTCATCAACGAGGCGCTGGCGACCCAGGGCGACGCCGAAGCCGACGCCGAGGAGGAGGATGAGGACGATCTG
>JAICSR010000445.1 GCA_025936795.1 Ktedonobacterales bacterium
CAGCGCCATCCCAATGATGAAGAGGAGGAAGGCCCAGGTCGCTACGGCCAGCGAGCCAAGCAGCCCGCTCTGCATCACCACCCATGGGCTGTATCCCCGTTTGGGAAATAGATAACTGGGATCGTTGAGCTTGAACACGTCGAACCATGGCGAGAAGAACGCGACAATGGCCAGCAGGTTGCCCGCAAGCGTCAGCAACAGACCAGCGCGAGAGCGCAGCATGTTTGTACTCGGCGACTCCCGTTGAGTGATGGGTTCAGGCGAGAACGGATGGGAATCAGACATGCTTCATCCATTTCTGCTGATGCAGCCTGATAGTACATGCCACGAACGGCTGAGCTAGCTGCTAGCGGGCATGGTCGTGCGAGTGGCGTGTTGGCGCGCGGCGCGGGCCTGCCGCCGACGGACCATCCAGCGCTTCATGCGCAGCGCCCGCATGTAGGCCCAGTAGACGGCGGGCTGGAAGACGAGATCGTGTGTCTCCAGCGTGAACAGCGAGAAGCCGCCGAAGCCCTGTTTATAGGTATAGAGGCTGTACATGTCCTCACCTGGCTCCAGCGTCTCGGCGATGGCGCGGAAGTCGTAGAGCCGACAGCCATGCTCGCGCGCCCAGCGAATCGCCGTCCACTGGAGCAGATGGTTGGGCATGCGGTTGCGCTCGCGATTCGACGACGCGCCGAACATGTACGTCGCGACCGGCCCGCAACGCGCGACAATCAGCGCGGCAATCGGCTGCCCCTCAACCTCGGCCAGCAGCAGCGTCGCGGCGTCGCGCTCGCCATAGAGGCGCAGGAAGTCGTCGTAGTGGCGCCGCTCGTGGATGAAGATGCCGTCACGGTCGGCGGTCTCGCGGTAGAGCGTGTAGAACGTGGCGATGTCGGCCTCGGCCAGCGTCGCGCGGACGGTGACGCCTTTGCGCCCCGCCAGCCGGACGTTATAGCGCCACTTCTCTTTCATGTTGGCCAGCAGGGTCTGCTCGTCAGGCGTGATGTCGAGCGCCCACGAGCGGCGCGGATGCGTGGCGAAGGGGTTGCGGCGCAGACTCAGGCGCCGCAGCGCATCGAGCCAGGCCTGGTCGCCATCGGGAACATTTGGCTCCAGCTTGAGCATGAAGGCGCCGTGCGTGCGGGCGAGGGCGCGTGTGTGGTCGAGCAGCGCCGCCAGCGCGGGCGACGTCGGATCATCACAGACGGGGCCGCGCGGCGCGTAGAGGTAGGGTTGCCCCACGACGGGCGCCTTCTCGATGATCACCAGCAGCGCGCCACGCAGCTCGCCATCCTCCACGGCGCCCAGCCGCAGCGCCTGCGTGCCAAGATGCGACCCCAGCTCCGCCCACTCCCAGGTCTGGGTGATGTTGCCCGTCGCCTGCGACTCCACAAAGCGGTTCCATCGCTCGCGGTCGGTGATGACCTCTACCTGCATGCCTCTCCCTCATCTTCCAGCGCACGTCGGCTTGCGGTTTCGTGTGATACCCTAGTCCGCGCAGGCGGCTGGCGAATGAATTCGCGCCTGGAGGGCCAGCGGGCCGCGAAGTCCGCCTGCGCGGACTGGACCTCTGCAAGCATGGTCTCGGCCTGCTGAGATGGGCTGTTTTCCAGGCGCAATTGATGATGTTTTACAACCGACCCCGCACAGAGCCGTATCCTAGTCCGCGCAGGCGGACTTCGCGGCGGCAAGCCGCCCTCCAGGCGCGGTTTTAACCGCCAGCCGCCGCCTGCTCCGCTTTCGGAGCGCTCTGCGTTCGCTCGCGCGCCTGTCGCTCACGCTCGCGCCGCGCCTCGAAGCGCCGCCGTTGCCCGCGTCGCAGTGAGCGCCGCAGCGAAACCGCCGTGACATAGGGCCAGTAGAGGGCAGGGCGCAGCGGCAGGTCCATCGTCGGCAGCACGCGCCGCACCGCGCCGCCGAAGCCGCGCTTGAACTCATAGACGCCGTAGAGTTCCTGGCCTGGCTCCAGGATGTCCGGGATCGTGCGCCAGTCGTAGTGTTCGGCGCCGTGCGCCTTGCACCAGCGCATGCACTCCCACTGTAGCAGATAGTTCGGGCGCAGCTTGCGATGCGCCGGGACGCCGGACGAGCCGCTGTGCAGATTCCACGCCCACGTGCCCAGCACGGCCACCGTCGAGGCGGCGATAGCCTCACCCTCGCTCTCGGCGATCAGCAGCGCCATCTGCGCCGTGCCGTCGCGCGCGGCGGCCTCGGCTGAGTAGTGCGCCAGCATGTCGCGATAGAGGTCTTTAGGGTAGACATGGAACTGGTCGCGCTCGCCCGTCTCCTGGAGCAGGCGATAGAAGGCGTCGAGGTCGGCCTCGCCCGCCCCGAGTCGCACCGTCACACCCTTGCGCGCGCCGGAGCGGATATTCTGGCGCCAGGTGGTCATCATCCCGGCCAGCAGCGCGTCCTCATCGGGTTGCAGATCGGTCACCCAGGCGCTGCGCAGGTAGATGACGTGATCGGTGGGCCGGAAGCCGAGGCGGCGCAACGCGGCGGGCCAGCGCGCATCCTCCTGCGGGATGTTTGGCTCGATGCGGATGAAGAAGCCGCCGCGTGTGCGCGCCTCACGTTTCGCCGCGCGAATCAGTAGCGGCAGCACGGGCGAGGCGGGATCATCGCAGACGGGGCCGCGCGGCGCATAGTAGAACGGCGCGCGCACACCACTGGCCGTGCTGGCCGAGAGCAGCAGCGCGGCGACGAGCCGCCCGCCGTCATCCAGCACGCCGACACGCAGCGAGCCAGCGCGCGAGCCTTCATCCGAGTGATCGGCCCACTCATAGGTCTGGCAGAGATGCCCGGTCGCAGCGGAGGCGATGAACTCGTTCCACTGGCGGCGATCTTCGATCAGTCTGGCTTCCATCGTCATCCTTCGCTGCGTGAGACCTCACCCCCAGCCCCTCTCCCACGGGGAGAGGGGAGCCAGATGTTCCGATTCCCCCTCGCCTCGCGGGAGAGGGGGTCAGGGGGTGAGGTTGCGCCACCCCAGTCGGTTGCGCAGTATAGCAGAGCCTGCCTGCGCTGGCAACGCGCGCGGGCGAACCTCCTATGCCTGCCCCGCCGCGTCGTCCGCCTTCGCCCGCAGAATCGCCGCCGCCACGTCGTAGGCGCGGCCTGGCGTCTCGCCTTCCGGCATCGCGACCATCCACATCCACTGGCGCAGCGGGCCGACCAGCGTGAAGCGCGCC
>JAICSR010000602.1 GCA_025936795.1 Ktedonobacterales bacterium
CCACGCGCCTGCTGGTGACGGTGGTCGGGATGATCGCCTTGCAATTCGCCATCAGCGCGCTCAACGATTACTGCGACCGTGCGGCGGATGCGCTGAGCCACAAGCGCAAGCCGCTCGCGCAGGGCACGCTAGCGCCGTGGGTTGCCCTGCTGGCCACGCTGCTCTTCACACTCGTGATGATCGCCTGCTATGCGCCCTACGGCTGGGCGCCGCTGCTGATCGCGGGCGGCTTTCTCGCGCTGGGGTTCGCCTATGACCTCGGCCTGAAGTCTACGCCACTCGGCGGCGTACTGATGGGGCTGGCGTTCCCGCTGCTGCCGCTGCTGGCGTGGGACCTCTTCGCCAGCGTCACACCCGCGCTCTACTGGACGTTTCCGCTGGGGTTGGCGCTGGGGCTTGGCATCCACCTGGCCGACGCGCTGCCCGATGCGGCGGCGGATGGGGCAGCGGGCGCACGCGGCCTGACCCAGGCGCTCGGTCGTCATGCGCTCGCCACTTGCTGGCTGCTACTCGCGGCGGCCAATGCGCTGGTGATCGCGCTCGCGCTCACGCGCCTGACGCCCGTGCGCCCAGTGGCGCTCTTCGTCGCCGAGCCGCTGGTCTGCGTGGCGCTGCTGGCAGCCATCATCATCGGGCGACAGAGCTGGCGGCCAGAGCGTCAGCGGCTGCGCATCAACTTCCTGCTGACCATCTTCATCGCGCTGGTGACGGCGTTCGGCTGGCTCATCTCCGCAATACTCTAGGCCGCAGCAGGCCGCATGTTGCTCCCACCAAACTGCGTATCCCCCGCTGGCCTCGCTGCCCACTTGTGTACATGCGGCTCGGCTGGCGGGTAGAATACCCTCGGCGACGCCATGAAGGATGCGCGCGCCCGCACTCTCACACTCGGCTGGAGGTCGCGCCTGTGAACCCGACACCAACTCCGTCTACGCCGAGGCCTGTGACGCAGGAACAGAGCGCGTCCAGGCCAGCTCGCCTCATTCCCCGCGAGGCCACTGAGGTCACCACGTCTGCTGGCGCATCGAGCGAGGCGCTGGCGCACACAGCCTGGGACGGCGTGCGGCGATGGGTAGCGGAGAATACCTTCCACGCGCACTGGCTGCCTGAGCCATTCCGACGCCCCCTCGTCGGCTATGCGCTGGCGGCCGCGTTCGCAGTGGTGGCGTCGCTGCTGACATTGCTACTGGCGACCCTCAGTCCCTCGTTCTCCTTTTTCGGGCTGCTCAACATCTTCGTCATCGCCGTGGTCGCGCTGACCTATGGCGCCGCGCCCAGCCTGCTCACGACCATCGTCAGCACGGTGCTGCTCGAACTGCTCGTCTTGCCCCAGACGACGCCTGGTGATGGCGCACACGCCGCCATTGTGATGGAGATCATCACCTTCCTGGTGGTTGGAACGCTGATTGGCGTCTTTGCCAGCGGAACCGAGCAGGCGCGTCGTCGCGCTGTCAGCGACCACGCGGCGATGGAGGCGCGCGAGCTGGCGCTGCGCGAGACGAACGCGCGCACCGACGAGTTTCTCAGCATCGCCAGCCATGAGCTACGCTCGCCGCTTACCAGCCTCAAAGCGGCGCTACAACTGGGCAAGCGTCGGCTACGACGCCTCACCGAGCAGCCGCAGCCAGTTGATGATCTGCTCAGCCAGATCGAGGTGGTGCAAGGGCTGCTCTCCAC
>JAICSR010000489.1 GCA_025936795.1 Ktedonobacterales bacterium
CGATCTGCGGATCGCCACAAGACCCGCCTGCGCGGGTCCGACCCCACCACTCTCCGCGTCCGCGGAGGCGGACGTTGTGGGCCGCAAGGCCCTTCAGGTGCGGTTTGAACCGCCGCACCCTCGGCGCCCTCGCCGAAAAACCTACCCTTGAAAGACCCCCAGCCCCTCTCCCGCAAGGTGAGGGGAGTCCGGAGGTTCGTGTCCCCCTCGCCTCGCGGGAGAGGGAGCCAGGGGGTGAGGTCGCGCCTGGCGCCACCGCCAACAACGCAGGCGGACGTGTTATCAGACCGGTTTGATTTACGGTAGCGTATTGAACCGTGGCGCCGCAAACGTTGCGGGGTGATGCGCTCATATCACATGAACCAGACTGGGCTCGCTACCAAGCGCGGATTCGAACGCCAACTCGCCGTCGCGCCTGCCCCTGATTCGTTGATGGAACTGCGCTACTCGGCGGTCTTTGGCGCGCCGACCTCCATCAGCAGGCCCCAGGCGCCGCGTATATATTCGACGGCGGAGAAGATCGTCCAGATGACCGCCAGCAGCAGGATGATGTCGGCCAGGCCCAGCAGGTAGTCGGGGAAGCTGTGGGGCGCGCCGCCGGTGCTCAGCCCCAGCGGGAAGGCGGTGTGGCCGCCCAGCCCCATCGCCAGCAGGATGCCACCCAGCGCGAGCAGCGTGAGCATCGTCTTCTGTTTGCCCCACTTGCCAGCGGAGATGACCACTCCTTGCGCCGCCGCGAGCGAGCGCAGCCCGGAGACCAGGAACTCGCGCGTGATGATGACAATCGTGATCCACGCGGGAACGATGCTGACCTGTGTGAAGGAGACGAGCATCGCCGCCACATAGACCTTGTCGGCGGTGAGATCGAGGAAGACGCCGAGATTCGAGACCAGCTTATATCTGCGCGCGATGCGTCCGTCAAACGTGTCGGTGATGGAGGCGAGGAAGAACAGCCCAGTCGCCCACAGATACGCGCCCGGTGTGTGGACGAGAATCAGCCACACCAGCGGCGCTGTCGCCACCAGGCGCGCCAGACTGAGAATATTCGGCACGTATCGCACAGTCGCCTCCCCGCGCTCAGGCCAGCACAGAGCGGCCCTCATTGGATTCGCTCCTCAGCCCGCAGTGTAGGCTATGATGGCGCCGCCCTGCAAGGGGCTAACACGGGCGGGTGAACCCGCAGCTACGGGCCTGCGGGCCGCGAAGCCCGCCTGCGCGGCCTGGGATGCGGCGTGTTTCCAGCCTACGCAGGTAGGCTTCGCGGTGGCCCGCAGGTCGCCCTTAGCCGCATCTTCAGGCGCCGAGCGGCGCGTGTGTCCGGCATTCTCGATAGATCAATCCGCCGATGTGCGAAGATAGCCGCATGGATGAGATGGATGAGATGGATGAGATGGATGAGATGGAAGACTTCGCCGCCGCCTTCCTGCGCTGTGACGCCACGCTGACGCTTGTTCCGGGGCCATTCTCCGCTGCTGAGCCGGGAACGCTGGCCATGTATCCTGCGCGTGAGGTCGCCGCCGCCATCGCACGGGTGCGTGGCGTGCGTGGCGTCTCGCGCCGTCCAGCAGAGCCAGCGCTGCGTGATGATCGTGCGGCGTGGAATGAGCGGCGCTGGCGCTGGAGTGAGGGTGATCGCTCGATCATCATCGGCTTCGGCGTCGATCCCGGCACACGCGCGCCTGATGGCGAGGCGATCTGGGCGGGGTCGCCGCTGGCCGCGCGTTGCCACGATGCGGATGTCGCGCGGCTGACACTCGCGCTGACGCTGCGTTTCCCCGCCATGCGCCTGCTCATAGATGGGCGCGCCTGCTCGCCCGCCGACTTCATCACCTCAGTCGCGCAGGCGCGTCTGGCCCCAGCGCTGTCCAGCCCTGATCCCGCCATCCGTGAGCGCGCCGAGGCGACCCAGGCGGTCTACGCCGAGCTGCTTGCCAGCGTCCCACCGCCTGCCGACGCCGCCACTGCTGAGGCCGCATTCGCCGTTGCACCCTTCAGCGTGCTCTCTGAGGATGCGCGTCTGCTGGCCGTGAGCAAACCCGCTGGCGTCGTCACGCATCCCACCTACAAGCATCCCACTGGCACGCTGACCGACGCTGTGTTTGCGTGGCAGGCGGCGCGCGGGCTGGCGCGCCCGTGGCTGCTGCATCGGCTCGACAGAGAGACCTCCGGCGTCGTCCTCTTTGCCAGGCGCGACGAGGCGAGGCGCAGCCTCGCCAGCCAGTTCGAGCGCCACACCGCGCACAAGCGCTACCTCGCGCTGGTTGTCTGGCCACCGACGCTCGCAACGGAGATCGGCGCCGAGCGGGATGAGCAGGCAGAGCGGGAGATTGACGCGCCGCTCGCGCGCGACCCGCTCGATCGGCGGCGGGTCGTCGTCGCGGCGGATGGCCAGCCCGCGCGCACGCGCTTCCGCCTGCTGGCCGTGGCGGCTGGCTACGCGCTTGCGCTTGCGCAGCCAGTGACCGGGCGCACCCACCAGATTCGCGCGCACCTGGCGTCGCTCGGCGCGCCGCTCGTCGGTGATGCGACCTACCTGCCAGCGGATAGCCCCGCGCGCGAACTGGCCCCGCGCGCGATGCTGCACGCGTGGCGCCTTGATCTGCGCTATCCGGGCGGCGAGGCGCTCTGGAGCGTGGCCGCGCCGCCGCCCGCCGATTTCGTGGACGCTGCCGAGGCGCTGGACCTGGGCGGCGCGCTGCGAGCGGCGCTGGCCGC
>JAICSR010000021.1 GCA_025936795.1 Ktedonobacterales bacterium
GAGTGCTGGGCGCACCGCACGGCCACCTTTATGATTCTGGGCAGCGTCTGCACGCGCAGTTGCGGTTTCTGCGCGGTGGCGACGGGCCGCCCAATGGCGGTCGATTGGGAGGAGCCACGCCGCGTCGCCGAGGCCGTCACGCAGATGGGGCTGCAGCACGTCGTCGTCACGATGGTCAATCGTGATGAGCTACACGACGGCGGGGCCACGCTGGTCGCCGCGACGATTCGCTGGATTCGCCGGCTGAATCCTGAGTGCGCTGTCGAGGTGCTGACCTCTGACTTCAAGGGGTCACGTGAGGCGCTCAAGGTGGTGATGGATGCCAGGCCGACCGTCTTCAACCACAACATCGAGACGGTGCCGCGACTCTATCGCCAGGTGCGCCCACAGGCCGTGTACGAGCGCTCGCTCGACGTACTGACCTGGGCAAAGGAGATGCGCCCGGAGACGCCGACCAAGACCGGCTTCATGCTGGGCCTGGGCGAGACGCGCGAAGAAGTGCTGGCGACGCTGCGCGACCTGAAGGAGCGCGACATAGACATCGTCACCATCGGCCAGTATCTGCGCCCCACGCCACAGCATCTGCCGATCGTGCGCTACGCCACGCCGGACGAATTCCGCGAGTATGCGCGCCTGGGCAAGGAGATGGGCCTGCGCCATGTCGAGAGCGGCCCGCTGGTGCGCAGCTCCTATCACGCCTGGGATCAGCTCAAGGCCACCAGCGCGGCAGCGGCTCAGTAGCCGCGCGCCACATCTACCAGATTGCGCAGGGAGCGGCCCTCGCGGTAGCGCGCGATGTTGTCGAGCAGCAGCGTGGTCAGCCGCTCGCCATAGCGTAGCGAGCGGCCAGAGATGTGCGGCGAGATGATGATGTTCGGCGCGCTCCACAGCGGACTCTCGGCGGGTAGCGGCTCCTGCGCAGCGACATCGAGCGCGGCGCCGCCCAGCCTCCCGTCCTGTAGCGCCGCCAGCAGGGCAGGCTCATCCACCACGGCGCCGCGCGCGATGTTGACCAGCAGCGCGCCCGGCTTGACATGCGCCAGCCGCTCGGCGTTGAGCAGGCCGTGCGTCTCGGGCGTGCTGGGAACCGCCAGCACGATATAGTCCGCCTGCGCCAGCGCCTCGTCGAGCCGGTCATGCGGCAGCAAGGCATCCACGTCAGGATCGCTGTCCCCAGCGGAGGCGCTACGCCGCGTCGCCACGACCCGCATGCCGAAGGCGCGGCCAAGCTGCGCGACCCGCCGCCCAATGGCTCCCAGCCCGACGATCAGCAGGGTGGCATCCGACAGCTCATGCGGCATGAAGTCGCGCGCGTGAAATCCGCCGTCCGGCCAGCGATGCGCCTGCTGCAACTGCAACATGGTTGGCCAGTGTTTGGCCCACAGCAGCATCGCCGAGAGGACGTACTCGCTGATCTGTATAGCATGCACACCGTTGGCGGTAGTGATGAGCGGCGCCTGCGGCGAGCGCGCCCAGGCCTGGCGCAGCGCATGCTCGGCTCCAGCGCTGGAGAGCGCGACCCAGCGCAGATGTGGCGCGAGATCAAGCAGGTTCTCTGGCGCCTGATACAGGCAGAGGACGTCCGTTTCGGGATGCGCCGCCAGCGTGTCAGTCAGCCCCTGCATGCCGCGCGTCGCCAGCAGCGCCCTGTCGCCAACGGCTGCGCGTAGGCGCTCCAGATCGGCTGGCTCAAACGGATAATTGGTCACCAGCAGGGTGATGTCGCGGCGCGGCGGGGTCAATTCAGACATGCCAGGGTCCTCCTGCGCGGGGAAGCGATTAGCCCTTCACCGTGAAGGCGGCGGAGCGCGCCTCCTGCGGATTCGTGACGCCATCGGCCTGGGTGGAATAGGTGACGACGATGCGATAGGTTCCCGCCTGCCAGGCATTGATATCGTTCGCCGAGGTGGGCGCGAGGGTATAGGGAATAGAAGAACTCTCGGCGATGGTGAGTGGCTGCGCTTGTTGAGAGCCAGTGCAGGCGTCCACGGGCGTCCACTTGCCCGTCGCCGCACTGAATCGTTCGAGCTGCACGACAGTGCAGGCCGACTTGCCATTGCGCGTGTAATACGCTGTTTTCGAGGTGTTCGTGACGGTCGCGCCGATGGCGTCGCTGGTGGTGTATGACGCGAGGTTGGTCGTCACCGTCACGGGGCCGGTCGTCGCACTCGCTCCCGTGATGGGATGCAGCGTGCTCGTGGTCGCGCACGCGGAGAACAGCACCAGGGTCGCCGCCAGTATCAGCCATCCTCGCCAGCGCAGGGGCGCCGTCATCTCGTTCCTCCTGATCGCATCTCACCATCTGTCGTCGCTCCGGCGCGCGTTCATCGCCGCCAGAGCGAGTGAGCGATACCCACTGTATCATGTTTACCACACCGATGCAGGGGCGCCGTTGAATCACAGCCACCCTATCACAGAACGTATGAAGGCGGCATGCCAGGCGCCCGCGCACGGTTGAGGTCCCAGACGTGGCGGTCTGTCGCATGCCTCCAATGGTATAATCGTACATGCAATGCGGCCACTGCGGCGCCGACGAGGCGCGCCTACGCATGTCAATCAGTCGCTGTTCTCCAGATGCTCCTGAGTGAGAGGCGTGATATGTCCAAGAAGATGCTGAGCACGGCGCTGCTCTTTCTGATCGGCGCGGGCTTTGGCCTGTTCAGCCTATATACCCTGTTCACCGCGAAAGATACTGATACAGTCTTTGTGGGCCTGCTGTATCTCGTGCCAGCGGTCGCCGCGTTCGTTGCGCTGGTCATGCTGCCCTTCAAGCAGATGCAGGAGCGCGAGTAGCAGCGACGCGCAGGCGGGTCGTTGGCCCGCAATGGCGCTCCAGGCAGAGCGCCGGGCAGTGCGCCAGGCCAGTTGTCGCGTCTCTCCCTTGGCTGATGCTGAGAATCTGGAGGCGAGATGGCGACTCTCCACGAGCATATGGCGCCAGAGAGCGAGGATGCGAGGTCCGCAGATGACGACAGAGATCGAGCGCGCGCACTCCACTGAGAGCGGCGCACAGACGCCGCGCATGCCACAGACGCCAGGTGGTTTTCCGGCCCGCCGCATGCGTCGCTTGCGCCGCAGCGAGGGGCTGCGCCGCCTGACGCGCGAGACGATGCTCGACCCTGGTGACTTCATCTTTCCGCTGTTCGTCAGCGAGGTCATCAGCGAGCCAGTGGCGATCAGCTCCATGCCAGGGCAATATCAGTGGCCCGTCAGTGAGATGGGACGCCGCGCCGAGGAGTTGGCGCGGCTGGGCGTTGGCGCAGCGCTGCTGTTTGGCGTGCCTGCCCACAAGGACGAGATCGGCTCATCGGCCTGGAACGAGCAGGGGCCAGTGCAGCGCGCCATCCGCGAGATGAAGGCCGCCGCGCCCGACGTGGTGATCGTCACCGACGTGTGCATGTGCGAGTACACCAGCCATGGGCATTGTGGGCTGGTGCGCGATGGCGAGGTGCAGAACGATGAGACGCTCGATCTGCTGACCCGCGAGGCGCTCTCGCACGCGGCAGCCGGAGCGGACATCGTGGCGCCCTCTGATATGATGGATGGGCGAGTCGCCGCCCTGCGCGCCGGACTCGATGGCGCGGGCTTCAGCAATACACCCATCCTGGCGTACTCCGCCAAGTTCGCCTCGGCCTTCTACGGGCCGTTCCGCGAGGCGGCGGAGTCTGCGCCGCAGTTTGGCGACCGGCGCGCCTATCAGATGGACCCGGCGAATGGGCGCGAGGCGCTGCGCGAAGTCGAACTGGACCTGCTGGAAGGCGCCGATATGGTGATGGTCAAGCCAGCGCTGCCCTACCTGGATGTGCTGGCGCGCGTGCGCGACCGCTGGGACCTCCCGATTGCGGCCTACAACGTCAGCGGCGAGTATTCGATGCTCAAGGCGGCGGTGGCCAATGGCTGGCTGGACGAGCGGCGCGCGACGCTGGAGGCGCTGACGAGCATCAAGCGGGCAGGCGCCGACATGATTATCACCTACCATGCGATTGAGGCGGCGCGTTGGCTGGCCGAGAGCTAGCCACGCCCGCGCTGCGCCGCACGATTGGCCCTGCGCATGGGGGCAGGTGTGTGGCGCCCGACCTGAGAGGGCTTGTGTGATCGAGGCGCACGCGGCAGATACCCGCTCCAACCAGACGACGCGGCCCCGCTGGAGCATCGCGCTTCCACAGGGCGAGGTCGCCGCTCGCCTGACGCTGCTGGGCGTGGTCATTGTCCTGCACAATCTGCTGGAGGCGCCGCGCGACCCGCTCACCCAGGCCATCGGCGCGCCGCTGGCGGGACTGCTGGCGTTCCTGGCGCTTACCCTCTCGCTGGGGCTACTGCTGCTCGCGCTGGGCGAGCGGGCGCCGCAGTGGCGCTGGCTGCGCAGCCGCCGCGCGCAGACCATCATCCTTGCGCTGACCCTTGGCGCAGCGCTGATTGGCGTCAAGCAGCTTGGAACGATGGTCGTCGCCAGCTTCCAGCCACCCTTCTACCCCAACGATGGCGCCACGCTCGACCAGTACGCCGCGCAGCAACTGCTGGAGGGCCACAATCCCTACGTCACGACCTCCATCGGCGCGGCGGTGCAGTTCTATCATCAGCCGCCGGAGTACACCACACCGCTGCACACTGGCCCATTCGCCGGACGCGCGCTGACCGACTATCCCTCGGCGGCTGAGCGCACGGCGGCGTTCAGGGCCTCGCCACATGGCGCGGGCTTTGAGGGCAAGCTGAGCTATCCGGCGCTGGCCTTCCTGCCGCTCGTCCCATTCGTCTGGGCGGGGCTGCCGAATGCGACGCCGCTGACGCTGCTCTGCGCGCTGGCGCTGGGCGCGCTGCTCGTCACCTCGGCGCCGCGCGCGCTGCGCCCATGGGTGGCGCTGCTCTTCCTGGCGGATGTCCCGCTGCTGAATGCGGCGGTGATCGCCGACCCAGATATCCTCTATCTCGTCCCGCTCTTCGCGGCGTGGCGCTGGCGCGAGCGTGGCGCGCTGGCGGCGATGCTGCTGGGGCTGGCGCTGGCGACCAAACAGCTTGCATGGTTCTCCGCGCCGTTCCTGCTGACGCTGGTCTGGCGCGAGCGCGGCTGGCGCGCGGCGGCGGGTCGGTTGGCAGGCGCGGTGGCGCTCTTTGTCGCTATCAACGCGCCGTTCTTCGTGAACAATCCGCGCGCCTGGCTGGCAGGTGTGCTGGCGCCGCAGCTCGACCCGATGTTCCCGCTGGGCAATGGGCTGATTCGTCTCTCGCTCTCCGGGCTGCTGCCACTCGCGCCGTCGCCGGTCTACACTGCGCTGGAGGCGCTGGCGCTGCTCGGTGCGCTGCTCTGGTACTGGCGCATCTGCCTGCGCGCGCCCGCGCTAGGCTATGCGCTGGCGATGGCGCCGCTGTTCTTCGCCTGGCGCAGCCTCACCACCTATTTCTACTTCACTGCGCTGCCTGCGCTGGCCCTCTGGCTGGCGGCGTGGCGTCAGGGTGAGGCGCCCGCCACGACGATGACACCAGCGGCGACGCAGGGGGTGGCGCCATGAGCGTGACGACCGATCGCCCACGCATCCCCGCAAGCGGCCCACCTGTGAATCCGCCGAATCCTCCCTGGTGGGTGGCGGTGGTGGCGCAGGCGCGTCGCCCCGGCTCGATGCGCGCGCTGACCATCGGTGTCTGGCTGGTGACACGGCTGGCGCTGCTGGCGGGCGTCATCATCGGGCAGCGCTACTGCGACCCACAGTTCTACAAATACGCAGGCGATTTCGCCGCTGGCGTCTGGCCCTATCGCGATGTCACGGTGGAGTATCCGCCGCTGGCGATGGTTCTGCTGCTGCTGCCTGCGCTGCCGCTGCTGCCCTTCGCCGGAATCGCGCCGCGCCCCGACGCCGCCTTCAGTGGGCCGATCACGCATCTGCCGACGCCCGACCCCATCCGCTACGGCGCGTATGGCGTGAGCTTCGCGATTGAGATGCTGCTGATTGACGCGCTCACACTCTGGCTCGTGATGCGCGCGGCCCGCCATTTCACGCGCAATGAGGTGGTGATTGGCGGAGCCGGGCTGCTCTATACGCTACTGGCGTTCCTCAGCGGCGCTGTCCTGCAGAAGTTCGATCTGGCCGTCGGCGCGCTGCTGCTGGCGGCGGTCTTCGCGCTGGTCAGCAGGCGGCGCGGCCTGGCGTGGTCGCTGCTGGCGGCGGCGACGCTGCTCAAGGGCTTCCCAATCTTCGTTGCGCCTGCCTTCGCGCTCTATGAGCTGGAACTGACGGGCTATCTGCGCCTGCGCGACGCGGCGCGGGCCATGTTGCGCCCGCTGCTCTGGGGGGTGAGCTGGCTCGTCGGCGTCATCGGCGTGGTGACGCTGGCGGTGGCGGCGGTCGCTGGCTGGGGGCCGGTGCTGCACAGCATCATGACGCAGGCCGGGCGCGATGTCGAGATCGAGAGCCTGTATGGCTCGTTGGCGCTGGCGCTGGGCTGGCTGCCGGGCATGGCGGTCGAAACGGCGTTCCATGCCGCATCGCTCTCGCGCGTGGTCCTCTCGCCACTGACTGCGCCCAACCTGATTGGCCCACTCTCGACGGCGCTGCTGGGCGTCGCACTACTGGTGGTCTACGCGACGCTCTGGCGCTCGTGGCGCGCGCGCATGGCGCACAGTCTCACCCCAGCGGCGGCGCGTCTGCGCGCGAATCAGGCGCTCGTGATCGGCGTGGCGCTCGTCGCGCTGGCCTTCACGCTGACGTTCCGCGCGCTGCCAGCGCACTATCTGCTCGACATCCTCCCGCTGATTCCCGTGCTGGAGCTGCGCCCCAGCCGACGCATGGCGCTCTGGCTCGCCGCCATCGTCGGCGCCGCCGTGGTGGGTCAGGTCGTCACCATCCCCGCCATCTGGACGGCGCTGGTGGCGTTGCAGGCGCCAGCCGTGGCGCTGCTGGTCTTCCGCAATGCCCTCTGGCTGCTCGCATCTGCGACACTGCTGATGGCGCTGTGGCATGAGGTCGCGGCTGGCGCACAGCAAGGAGCGGCCCAGGGCGCAGTCCAGGGCGCAGAGCGAGCGCTGCCCATATTGGTCGAGGAGCGGCGCAAACCGCTGACCACGCGCGTGCGCGACCGCTGGCGCAAGCTGCTCGCGTCGGCCCCCGCAATTCCAGGCTTCCAGCCACGCGCGGAGGATGTCTTCGCCCACATCTTCGCGCAAGTCTCGCCAACGACGGCGCTGCTCGGCGCAGGGCTGGTCTCGATCATCTGCTACCTCGGCCTGACGCTCTCCTTCCCGATCTTCAGCTACTGGAATGAGCCGCACATCACGCCAGAGTCCTCGCAGATCAAGGATATGGGCGCCATCACGGGCTACAGCCCGCTGGCGGCCATCGCCTTTGTCGTCGTGGTGATCTTCCTGTTCGGCGCGCAGTTCGTCGCGTTGCTGGCGGCGAGCCGGGCGCAGCGCGAGGAGCGCGAGCGTCCCGATGTGGCGCGACTGGCGCGGCGGCTGGTGTTCCTGGCGCCGATCGTCTTCAGCCTGATCCTGATCTGGATGCAGCCCGTCACGACAACTGACCTCTATGGCTACATCGCGCGTGGCTACCTCTTTACCCACCTGCATCAGAACCCGATGGTCAACCCAGCCTACAAGCTGCCTGGTGGGTTTGCGGTAGATCGGCCTGCATCGCCGTATGGCCCAGCATGGCTACTGATCGCGGCGGCGTTTTCGTGGATCAGCGGTGAGAATCTGCTGCTGAACATGCTGCTCTTCAAGGTCTTCGCCGTCCTCTGCATCGTGCTCGCGCTCTGGCTAATTGACATCCTCGCGCGCCGCCTCTACCCGGAGCGGCGGCTGCGTATCGCCGCGCTCTTCGGCTGGAGTCCGCTGCTGCTCTATGAGTCTGTGGCGATGGGCCACAACGACATCGCGATGATGGTCTGCGTGCTGGCGGCGTTTGCGCTGATGTTGCGTGGGCGCGCGCAACTGGCCTTCGCCTTCCTGACGCTGGGCGCGCTGACGAAATATGTCTCGGCGTTCTTCGTGCCATTATGGCTCGTCTACGAGCTACGCCATCGCGCGCTGACTGGCCTGCGCTCCCCCTCCGAGACGCCTGCGACCGGCCTGCGCCCGATGCTTGGCTCGCTGGCGCGCTCGACCAGACGTATGCTCGGCGAGCTTGATCGCGCGGCGGCTGTGCGCCTGCTTGCGGGGGCCTTCGCCATCGGCGCAGCGCTCGTCGTCGTCTTTTACGCGCCCTTCTGGGATGGTATACGGACGTTCGATGGCCTGGGGCAGCAGTTGCGCCCGCTCTATTACAACAGCAGCATCGTCCAGTTCTTCACCGCGCCGCTGGAATTGCTGGTGCAGCCTGCGCAATATCCCGCGCTCGATAAGACGGTGCGTCTCGTCTTCTACTCACTCTTTGCGCTCTATGCCGCGCTGCAGACGCATCGGCTCTGGGTGCTCGGACCGCAGGCCGACATCCGCGATCTGCTGACCGCCGCCGCCAAAGTGACCTTCGCCGCGCTCGCGCTGATCACCTTCTGGTTCCAGCCGTGGTACATCGTCTGGCTGCTGACACTTGGCCCGCTGGCGCGCCAGCCCTACGTGCGTCGCCAGGGCGTGCTGATGTCCGTCGGAGCGCTGCTGACCTACGCTGTCAGCAACTATCTGCTGGTGAATGAGCCGGGGATTGGGCGCGACCTCTTCGTGCAATTCTTCGAGGTGTTGCTGATCTTCGCGCCGCTGCTCCTGCTGCGCGCGGCCCCCTATGAGGAGGGCTGGGTCAGCATCGTGCGGCGCTACTTCGGCCTCTTCACCGAGGGATTCGCGCAGCGCCCGGCGATCTGGCAGCGCGCCACGCTCACCCTGATTCTGGTGGTCGCGGCGTTGCTGCGCGTGCTGCGCCTGGGCAATCTGAACCAGAACCTGACGGGTGGCGCCGACGACGTAAGCGTCTTGAAGCAGGTCAGCGGCGATTTGCGACTCTTCCTCGCCGATCCCCAGGGGTTAAATGGGCCGTTCGTGGCGATTCAGGGCGCGCTGGTGCATGTCTTCGGGCCGACGCCGCTGGCCGCGCTGTTGCCCTCGGCGATCATCGGCACGCTGACTGTGCTGGTGGTCTACTTCCTCACCATGGAGATACTGCGCCAGACGGGCGGCCACGGGCAGCGCGGCATTGCGCTGCTGGCGGCGCTGCTGACAGCGACCTCAGGCTGGCATGTGTCGCTCAGCCGCTCCGGGATGGAAGTGGTGCTGCTGCCACTGCTGATGTGCCTGGCTGTGCTGGCGCTGCTGCGCGCATTCCACACGATGGACGCGATGCGCACGATGGCGGCGCTCGTCTCCGCTGACGCTCCGGGCGCTCCGGACGCCACGGGCGCTTCACATGCGCTAGACACATCGGACGCCGAACTGGAGGAGGCGCCGCCAGAAGCGCTACAGCAGCGCATGCCCTACGTGCTGGCGCTCTATGCGCTGGCGGGCATCTCGACGGGCCTGGCCTGCGACCTCGCGCCCGGCCTCTGGCTTGTGCCGATGCTGATGATCGGCGTCACGCTGGCGTGGCGCTGGCGGCGTCCAGCGATCTTCCGGCGGATGCGGCTGGCGCTGGCGACGCTGGTGGCGGCGGCGTTCGTCTCCGCCATTCCCGCGCTCTGGACGGTCGTTAGCCCACTGATCGGCTTCAACGTTGGCAGCACGATCTTCGCGCGGTCGAGCGAGGCGCCAGCGCCACCACTCTCTCCGCTCAGTGGGGAGTTCTGGGCGCGTGTGGGCGCCAATGCGCTTGACGTGCTGCGCCTGCTGATCACGCAAGATTACAGCGCGGGCTATCCCGCTGTGGGCGGCGAGCCAATCATCCCGCCCTATCTCGGCGTGTTCTTCTACATTGGGCTGTTGCTGATCCTCTATCGGCTGATTCGCTATCGCGACCTGACTGCGCTGGTGCTGACGCTGTTGCTGGCGCTGCCGCTGCTGGCGAGCGTCGCCATCGCAGCGCCCACTGGAGTGATCGAGGCGGCCAGCGTGCTGCCTGCGACGTGCATTGTGCCGGCGGTCGCGATCTATGCGGTGGCGCACTGGGTCGGGCGGTTCCCCATCGCGCTCGACCGCATGAACGGCGTGCGCGTCTTTGCGAACCCCGAACAGATTGGCCGCCTCGCGCTCTTCATCTTCCTGATGGCGAGCGCCATCCGCACCTTCTACTGGTACTTCGAGGCGTCGCTGCCTGCCGAGCCAGGCAATGGCTACACGCCTAGCTCGGTCGGCATGGGGCTGGCGCTGACGCTGGCGCGCGTCGCGCTCGCGCTGGCGGGTACACTGGCGACTCACCTGCCAGGGATGCTTGGCCCACTCGCGCCCTGAGCCACCAGCGCGCGCGTCGGTGTTGTAGCATAGGTGAGCGCGGAGACCTCCAGACTCCCCTCGCCCGGTGGGAGAGGGGCTGGGGGTGAGGGTTCGCGCCCCAACGGATCGCGTGTCGAAATCGAGTTCGTGTGAGGATGAGGAGCGAGAGCATGCCAACAGATGACCAGACCCTGCAGAACGCAGCAGAGCATGAGCGCGCTGGGCAGATTGTCGCGGAGCTACGCCAGCTCTATCCCGATGCAAAATGCTCGCTCGACTTCACGACGCCGCTCGAACTGTTGGTCGCGACGATGCTCTCGGCCCAATGCACCGACGAGCGCGTCAATCTGGTGACGAAGACGCTCTTCCAGAAGTATCGCAGCCCCCAGGACTACGCCAGCGCTGATCCGGAGACGCTGGAGCAGGACGTCAAGCAGACGGGTTTCTATCGCAACAAGGCCAAGCACATCCGCGAGGCCGCGCAGATGATCGTGGAGTGCTACGATGGCGCCGTGCCGCAGACGATGGATGAGCTGATCGCGCTGCCCGGCGTGGCGCGCAAGACCGCCAACGTGGTGATGGGCAATGCGTTCGGCGTGGTCGAGGGCGTGGTGGTGGATACGCATGTCGGGCGGCTGGCGCGGCGGCTGGGCCTGACCGAGAGCGACGACCCGGTGAAAGTGGAGCAAGACCTGATGGCGCTGCTGCCCCAGCGCGACTGGCTCGACCTCTCGCACATGCTCATCATGCACGGGCGGGCGACCTGCCAGGCGCGCAAGCCGCTCTGTAGCGTGTGTACGCTGGCCCCGCTCTGCCCCACTGGCCAGGCCACCCTCGGCCTGGCCGCCGCCGAGCCAGTGGCCGCGAAGCCGAAGCGCGCCGGCAAGCCATAGCCAAGCCATAGCGCTGCTCGGCTGGCGATGGAAATCGCGCCTCAAGGCGGAAGTTGCTGCCCATAGGCCTTCAGGCGCGGTTTCAACCGCTGGCTACTCTGCGCTATGTGCAAGCAGGCGCTTGCAACGGTATGGTCTCTCTGCCATACTGCTTGCCACGGGCAGCGCGCCCACACTCAACTTAACATGTGGGCGCGCTCAAGTGGCTCGTGGAGTGGGATGGAGACAACATCTATGGGAAGGAGCTGCGTGCGCTGCCTCTGCGCGGCGTTGGCGTTCGTCGCGCTGATCGTGGCTGGCTGCGCCTCGGCGCCGCGCCCATCAGCTGTGGCGACCAGGACGCCTGTCATCACACCCACCAGCCCAATCGGTGGAGCGAACGTCCAGCAGACGGGCGATACGATCACGTGGAAAACGGTTGCGATCCCAGCGGATGTCTCGCTCGGCTCGGCGTCCGTGACGGTTTCGCCTGTGGATGGTCACGACGCCTGGCTCTGCCTGCCGGGGAGCAGCGCTGGCTCCTTCACCATTCTGGCGACACGGGATGTTGGAGCCACCTGGCAGCGCGCAGGGACATTTACCGCTGCGACCTCAGAACCAGCGCGCTGCACGCTGATAGCAGACCAGGCCAGCACACATATGCTGATGGCGGATCTCTCGTGGGGCTGCGGCGAGTGCGGCACGCTCCGCGATGTGGCGCTCTCCTCCGCCGATGGCGGGGGCCATTGGAGACGACTCGCGGGCTACCTTGGGCCGCAGGAAATCGCCTCCTTCAGTGGCGGCGCTGTCGCTATCCTGCATGATACGGCGGCCAACCCGTCATCCAACTCCATCAACCTCGTCGTTAGCGCGGATGGCTTCCAGACGTGGCGCGCGATACGACCCGCTACGCTCGCCACAAATGACAGTTTCTTTCGCTTCTGGCTCGCGCCTGACGGCTCCACGCTGATCGCGGCCAGCTACAACAATTCCCTCTGGCGCACGACTGATCTCGGCGCGACCTGGACGCAGATTCCCACGCCCGCTGAGCAGACCTCGCTGGGCGTCTGGCTCCGTGGGAGCGACAACATATATCTCTGCTGGGGGATCGGCGATAGCACCAGCATGCGCATCCAGTGCAGTCGGGACTTTGGCGCGCATATGACACTCGCACAGGCGCTCACCAGTACCTCAGCATGCTACAAATGTGGCGTTGGCGTTACCAGTCAGACGACGCCCTGCCAGCTGTCGAGCATGGCGCCCGATGGCTCGCTGCTCACGACCTGCACTGGCGTCGCCACTCCTGATGGTGGTATCCCCGTCTTCCGTTTGCCGCCAGGCAGCGCTGTCTGGCAGCAGATCGGCTCGGCGCCATGCGCCATCTCCCTCGTCTCGGCGACTGGGCCTGTCTGGTGCGTGGCGACCGACGGCGATCAGGTCACGGGCATCTACACCGCGCAACTGCCCTTCTGAGTTTCCAGCAGTTCGCAGCGTGCCGCTAAAGCCCCTCCCCCTCGCCACAGCGGGGGAGGGGTTGGGGAGGGGGCGGCTAATCGGCGTTGGGGTCGCGAGCGAAGGCGAATAGCAGCAAGGTGGGCGAGGCCGCCAGCAGCGCGGCTCCCAGCAGAAAACCCACCGAGAGGTTGACATTGCTCTGCAGCCAGCCCGACGCCGCCGCGCCCAGGCTAAAGCCAATGCTCCATGTGACGCTGTAGAAGCCACTGAGACGCGCACGGAAACGGGCGTCTACTCGCTCCATTGTGAACGTGGCGTAGACCGGATCGAACGCGCCGCGAAAGAATCGGCGCGCCAACTCAGCCAGCGCCGCAACCCACAGCCACGGCCCGTAGCCGATGAGCAGCACGATGGGAACGCTGAGGAACTGGGTGAGGGCGATCAGGCGCAGCTTGCCAAAGCGCCGCACTAGCACAGGCGCGAGCAGCGCCATGACGCCTGTGAGCAGCCCAGCAGCCGCCACCAGCGCCCCGATCAGCCCCGGACTCAGATTGAAGCGGAGCTGGAAGAACAGCGGCTCCAGCGCAACCACTGCGCCCTCACCCGCAGTAAAGAGCACATCGGGGATGAGCAAGAGGACAAAGAGCAGCAGGATGGGCCGCGCGCTAGGCCGGATTTCTTTGACTGATCGCTGCGGCCCCGCTGATTCCGCAAGCGATTCCACCATGTCAGGGGCTAGCGCGCTGGTGGAGTCGGCGAACACGGGCGCCTTGTCCGATGTGCGCAGCCCGTTCTCCGATAACCAGAACAACGGAATGATGGGCAGGAAGACCGCGACCGCCGCAGAGACGACGCCCCAGCGCAGCGGAATCGGCGAGGCGGCGGATAGCCCGGTGATGGCGCTGATGACCTCTGGCACGGCGCCGCCGAGCAGGCCACCAAGCGAGCCAACGCCCAGCATCAGGAACGTATTGAACGACATCACGCTCACCCGCTGGCTGCTATCTACGCTCTCGGTCAGCATGGGAATGATCGTGACCCAGTACGCTGCGGAGAGAATGCCATTGGCGACGCCCGCCGCCAACATCAGCGGCGCGTTCGTCGTCAGTCCGATCAGCGCGAGCGCCAACGGGTTGAGCAGGCCCGTGATGATGAGCAGCGGCTTACGTGGCATGCGATCAGCCAGGAAACCAACGGGCAGCGCCGCCAGCAGTGATCCAATCGAGGGAATGGCGATCAGCAGGCCCACGAAATCCTGTCGGTAGCCGATACTGTAGGCATAGAGGCTCAGCGTGACATTGCCGATGCTCAGCTGGAGACCCTTGCCCAGCGTGAAGAGCAGCAGCAGATAGACATTGCGCGGGTAGCCGCGTGCGCCAGCGCCCCACTGCGCGACACGCGCCCGCCACGCGAGGTCAGCGGATTGCCCATTCCTCGCGACGCGCGCCATGTCTCGCTCTCCTCATCCCTGTTCAGCGCGCCCGCCAGACCGTCGCGAGCGCCACCATAGCGTAGCACAAGGCCGCAGGCGCCTGGACTATCAGCCGCCCGCTCGTCCTGGCGCCGCGTGGCGTGGTATACTGTTGACTGGGAGCGCGTGGGCATGGCGCGATGAAGTCGGCGCCAACGGCGGCGTGAGATGAGGTAGCGCGCTCAACCGGCGCAGAAGAGCGCCACACCACCAATGACGGCGGACGCAGCGCGGTCTGTGCGCAGCGCCCGCCTTCGCGCGCATGGCGCGCTATTTCGCCGTCCAGATGTCCAGATGTTGCGCGCAGCGCGTGGATTCCGCGATGCTGCGAAACGCGGGCGACATGACCGCAACGGACGCCGCAGGGAAAGAGTACGAGAACACAGAAGTATGCAAATGATGGAACGAACTGACGGCGCGTCCGCAAAGCGCGTCCGCGAGGACATCCGTAACGTCGCGATCATCGCCCACGTTGACCATGGCAAGACGACGCTGGTGGATGGCCTGCTCAAGCAGAGCAAGGTCTTCCGCGAAAACCAGCAGGTCGGCGAACTCATCATGGACTCGAATGAGCTTGAGCGCGAGCGCGGCATCACCATTCTCTCCAAGAACACCGCCATCCACTACAAGGATGTCAAGATCAACATCATTGACACGCCCGGACACGCCGACTTCGGCGGCGAGGTCGAGCGCGTGCTCAACATGGCTGACGGCTGCCTGCTGCTCGTGGACGCCGTCGAGGGGCCGATGCCGCAGACACGCTTCGTGCTGCGCAAGGCCTTCGATCTGGGCCTGCGCCCGATCGTCATCATCAACAAGATTGACCGCCGCGATGCGCGCATCGAGCAGGTGCTGAGCTGGACGCAGGACCTCTTCCTGGAGATGGCCACCCGCGATGACCAACTCGATTTCCCGGTGCTCTACGCCATCGCGCGCGAGGGCATCGCGCGGGTGGACCCGAACGACAGCAACATGGACCTCGTACCACTCTTCGAGGCGATTGTCCAGAACGTCCCGGCCCCGATCGTAGACGCGGACGGCCCCTTCCAGATGCAGGTGACGACGCTCGACTACGACGACTACAAGGGCAAGTACGCCATCGGGCGCATCACCCGTGGGACGGTGCGTCCCGGCATGGCGCTGGCGCGCATCACGCGCGATGGCGAGGTGCTACGCGGTCGCTCAACCTATGTCTTCACCTTCGACGGGCTGGCGCGCCGTGAGGTGGAGGAGGCGGCTGCGGGCGACATCGTCGCGCTGGCTGGCCTCGATACCGTCAACATCAGCGACACGCTCACCGACCCGGAGGTTCCTGAGGCGCTGCCGAGCATCGCCATCGAGGAGCCGACGCTGAAGATGACCTTTGGCGTCAATACCAGCCCGATGGCCGGGCGTGAGAGCAAGTGGAGCACCTCGCGCCAACTGCGCGCGCGGCTCTATCGTGAGCTTGAAACCAACGTCAGCCTGCGTGTCGAAGATGGCGCGAGCGCCGATGAATTCGTCGTGTCGGGTCGTGGCGAGCTGCACCTGGCCGTGCTGATCGAGACGATGCGCCGCGAGGGCTATGAGCTGCAAGTCTCGCGTCCGGAGGTCATCACCCACGAGGAGAATGGCCACACAGTCGAGCCAATCGAGCGGCTGGTGATCGACACGCGCGAGGAATATGTCGGTGTCGTCACCGAGAACGTCTCGCGGCGCAAGGCGCGACTGGCCAACATGGTCTACGATGGCGTGGGCAATGTCCGCCTGGAGTACGAGATTCCGACACGCGGCCTGATTGGCCTGCGCAACGAGTTTCTGACGCTGACGCAGGGCAACGGCGCGATGGCCAGCATGCTGACTGGCTATGAGCCGTGGATGGGCGCGATTGGCTCAGCGCGCAATGGCGTGCTGATCGCGTCTGAAGGCGGCTCTGCGATGACCTATGGCCTGAACAACGCGCAGGCGCGCGGCCAGACGTTCATTGATCCCGGCACGCAGGTCTATGAGGGGATGATCGTCGGGCTGAACGCGCGCCCCGATGACATGATGGTGAATGTCTGCAAGGAGAAGAAGCAGTCGAACGTGCGCTCCTCCACCGCCGACATCTCGGTGCGCCTCTCGCCGCCGGTCAAGCTCAGCCTGGAGCAGTCGCTCGACTTCATCAATAGCGATGAACTGGTCGAGGTGACGCCGCAGAACATCCGCCTGCGCAAGCGCCTGCTGACCCAGCACGAGCGCTCGCGTGCGAAGGACGCGGACTAAGCGCGCCAGACCTCACCCCCGGCCCCTCTCCCACGAGGAGAGGGGAGCCAGAGCGTTCCCCTCTCCCGCACAGCGGGGGAGGGGCCAGGGGAGGGGGCGCGCCTGCGACAGGGAATTGGGGACCGCGATGGCGAATGGCGTGCTGCTAGGTCTGGCGGCGGCGCTCTGCTGGGGCGTCGCCGATTATTGTCTGCGCGGCGCTTCACAGTCGGCGGGAACCTTCCGTGCGCTCTTCTTCATGCAGGTCGTCGGGCTGCTCGCGCTGCTGGTCGGCGTTGAGCCGTGGTTCCGGCTCAGCTTCGCGGGCGCCACTCCGAGCGCGGTGGCGGCGACGGCGGGGTTGAGCCTCATCATTCTGGTCGGCGCGGCGCTGCTCTATCGCTCCTTCACCATCGGCAAGCTGGCCGTCGTCTCACCCATCGCCGCTTCCTTCGGCGCCATCACCACCATCCTCGCGCTGCTCTCCGGTGATCGCCCCTCCGCTCCACAACTCGTGGGCATTGGATTGCTGCTGTGCGGCGTCGTCTTGTCGGGGATGGCGTCATCGCGTCCCAGTGATGCAGCGGGCGCTGCGGACGCAGCGGCGGCGACGAACGGCTCGTGGCGGCGCTTGCTCGGCCCTGGCGTGCCAGAGGCGCTCGGCGCGACGCTGCTCTTTGGTGTCGCCTACTGGGCGCTGCGCTACGTCGTCGCTCAGGTGGGCGGCGTGCAGGTGGCGATGATCGGCAAGGCGACAGACCTGGTGGCGCTGGCGGTGATCGTGCTGCTGGGGTGGGGCGTGCGGCGATTCATCGGCGGGGCCAGCTTTGCGCAAGGAGCAACGGCTCCGGCGGCGCGTGCGCTCGCGCCGCGCTCCAGCGTGTTCTGGCGCTGGCTGGTTCCCGGCGCGATTCTCGACACCGCCGCGAATGTCGCCTACAACATCGGCGTCGCGGGCGCGCTGACCAGCGTCGTCGCGACGCTCTCCTCGCTCTTCACCGCCGTCACTGTCGTGCTGGCGTGGGTGTTCCTGCGCGAGCGGCTCACCCGCATCCAGTGGGGCGGCGTGCTGCTGATTCTGGCGGGCATCGCGCTGGTGAATCTGTAGCGACGGGCTACTCAGAGCGGCTCCTCGCGCGAGCGGGCGTTCATCTCCTCGCCCCACAGGCGCCGCGACACCTTGCCGCCTGCCCAATAGCCGACAATGCCCAGCGCGAAGGTCAGCCCAAACCATGCGACCGTCGCCCAGTTGGTCGCGCTGGCGTTCTGCCAGACGACCACGATCACCAGCGCCGCCACCAGGCCAAGCAAGAGGCCCAGCGTCAGGCCAAGTGTGCAGCCAACATGGGCCAGATTGCGACCCCGCAACTCATTCAGCATGTCATCTCCCGCGCCATTGTCTGCCTGCCTGTCTGTCGTCGCCATCCCGCAGCGAGGCGTTACGACGCTGGATGACCCTGCTTGGGTTATAGCGCCAACCACCGCCGTCGTCAACCGCGCTGACCAGCGAACGTTCTCGCTGCGCGACGCTGCGTTGACTAGGCCCAGCGTATCTGGTACCATGACCGAGCGCTCGGCGAACATCACCTGGTTGGCGACCTGGGCGCACTCGCGGAGCGGCCCACGCCGCCGCGCCAACCAATGCACGACGACGCATGTCGACCGCAGAATGGAGTTTGCCTTGCGCGCGTATAAACGCATTCCCGCCGTGTTCAGCCTGCTGCTAGTGCTGATGCTCTCGTTGACGGCCTGCATGCACGTTGACCGCAACGTCACGCTCAACAGCGATGGCTCTGGCTCCTACGTGCTGACCATCGGGTTTTCCGAGCAGTTGGTGAGCCTCGCCAGCGACCAGATCAGCTCCAGCATGGATGACTTCGGCCAGAAGGTGAAGCAGCAGGGCGGCTCATATCGCCACTACGACGACACGGGCTACAGCTATTGGGCCTACACGCGCCCGTTCAAGACCGTCGCCGACCTGAACAAGCTCGTGCAGGAGGCGCCACAATCGGGTGATAGCTCCAGCGCAGATGTGACCACGCCTGGACAGGATACGCTCACGTTCTCGGAGCAATCGGGATTCCTGAGCAACACCTTCCATGTCACCGGGCATATGAGTATGGTGGTTCCACCCAGCTCGCTGGGGGATACCAGCGGCGTGGACATCACGCAATATCTCAAGGACATGCGCGAGAGCTTTTCCGTGACGATGCCTGGCTCGATCACCTCACACACGGGCGGGGTGGTCAGCGGCAATACCGTTACCTACACCGTTCACTACGGCGAACAAACTGACATTGATGTCGTCGGTGGCGGCTTGAATCTGGGACCGCTACTGCCGATCGGCGCGGCTGTGATCGTCATTCTGCTGCTCGCGATTGTCGGCGCGATCCTGTGGAGTCGCCGCCGCAAGCGCGCTGCAACCTCGCATGAGCAACCCGGCGCGCCCGCCTACGTCCCAGCCTATATGCCTGGGCCAGCGGCGCCTGATGCGCCGACGGTAGTGAGCCAGGGCGAGACATCTGGCGAGGCAGGCGCAGAGTAGTACTGGGTTGATCTGGGGTATTGGCGCCTGGCGCGGCGCGACATCACCTCCTGATCCCCTCTCCTGCGAGGCGAGGAGGAAACGGGGCCGGCTCCCCTCCCCCGTGGGAGAGGGGCTGGGGTGAAGTCCGGCGCACGCTAGCGCTCAGGCGCGAAGAAGTAGAAGACACCGAGCGCCGCCAGCACGACCGCGGGCATGTCGAGCAGGACGAAGGCCCCATAGAATGCGTCAGTTCCAGGGAGCGCAGCGCCGACGGCCAGCGCGCCAATCAGCGCCAGCAGCAGCGCTGGCGAGAGCGCGTCGTGGCCGATGTAGCCCCGCCGCGCGGCGATGACGCTGACGCCGACGCTCAGCGCTGCTGCGAGGATGTATACGCCGGAGAGTTCGCCGTTCGCGATAACCCCAGCCGCATTGAGCAGATAGGCCACTGCAAAGGCCGTCAGCGTCACGCCAGCGATGAACAAGCGCGGGGGGTAGATCAGGTGGGCGAGCAGCAGCCCCAGGCCCAGCGCGAGCAGTCCGCTGCCCGCGAGCGGCTGGGTGAGCAGCGCGAGGACGGCGCAGACAATGCCCAGCGCAACCAGCGCCAACGCCTGTGCGCGTGGCCGTGTCAGCCCGAGCGGCGCTCGCGTCTCATCAACCGCCATGCCGCGCTCCTTCGCTCCTGCTCTACGCCTGCCCGGTCCATCTCGTCACATCTCCGCGTTCTCCCCGCATCGTCATCGCCACTTCGTGCGCGGAACTAACGCATCGTGCGCTCGCTGCTGGCAGGGGCCAGAGTAGCTGAATTGTGGCGTGCTACAATTGCTCGCATGGAGACCATGGAGACACAGAACGCCGCCAGTCCGGCGCAGCCCGCCGAGGGCGTCGAGGGCGTCGAGCGCATCGAGCGTATTACGCTGATCGGGCCGACCGGGGCGGGCAAAACGACCACCGGAGCCGCGCTTGCCACGTTGCTCGGTTGGCGCTTCCACGACCTCGACGCTGCCATCGCCACTGAAGCCAACCGCTCTGTGCGCGACATCTTCGCGCAGGAAGGGCTGGATGGCTTCCGCGAGCGCGAGCGCGCGGCTCTGGCGCAGGCGCTCACCGAGCGGCAAGTGGTCATCGCGTGCGGCGCAGGGATTGTCGAGCGCGCGGACAACCTATCGCTGGCGCTGGAGCGCGCCTGGGTCGTCGCGCTGATGACGGAGCCAGCGACCGCGCTCCGCCGCGTGATCGCTGAGGCTGAGGAGCAAGGCCTGGCCGTCGGCGATCTGCGCCCGCTGCTGGCTGGTTCGGATGCGCTCGCCCGCATCAGCGAGCTTGCGGCGCGGCGCGATTCGCTCTATATGCAGGCGCACGATTGCATCGCCTGTGACGCGCTCTCACCCGCAGCGGTGGCCGCGCGCATCGCCGCCGGACTGATCGCTCGCGGGATGCTGCCGGGCGATGGCGCCGCCAGTGTGACGCGGCGGGTGATGGTGGGCGCAGGCTACGATGCCGTGGTGGGCTGGGGCGCGCTCGCTAGCCTGCCTGAGCGCCTGCATGCGCTGGGGCTGCCGCCACGCTTGAGCCTCGTCTCGGATAGCAGCGTGGCCGCGCTCTATGCGGAGCCGCTAGTGGAGCGCCTGCGCGCCGCTGGTTTCGCGCCCGACGTGTTTACCGTGCCAGCTGGCGAGGAGAGCAAGTCGCGCGCGCAGCTTGGCGCCCTGCACGATTGGCTCGCCGAGCGGCGCATCGAGCGCGGCGAGGCGCTGATCGCGCTGGGCGGCGGTGTCGTCGGCGATCTGGCGGGCTTCGCCGCCGCCACCTACCTGCGCGGGCTGCCGCTGATCCACGTTCCCACCTCCCTGCTGGCCCAGGTGGACGCCAGTATCGGCGGCAAAGTGGCGGTTGACCATCCGCGCGGCAAGAATCTGATCGGCGCGTTCTATCAGCCGCGCCTCACGCTGGCCGATCCGGCGACGCTGCTGACGCTGCCCACTCGCCAGCGCATCGAAGGCTGGGCCGAGGTCATCAAGCATGGCGCCGCGCTAGATGCCGCCTACTTTGCCACGTTGGAGCGCGACGCCGAGGCGCTGCTGCGCCTCGAACCGGCCACGACGACAGCCGCCATCACCCGCTCCGTGGAGATCAAGGCGGGCATCGTCGAGGGGGATGAGCGCGAGGGTGAGGGTGGGCGTCGCGCGCTGCTCAACTTCGGCCATACGCTCGGCCATGCCATCGAGGCGGTGACGGGCTACCGTCTCTGGCTGCACGGTGAGGCGGTCAGCGCGGGGATGGTCTTTGCCGCGCGGCTCGGCTGGCGCATGGGCGTCACCCCA
>JAICSR010000105.1 GCA_025936795.1 Ktedonobacterales bacterium
ACCGCGACCGCCGCGCGCCTGGTCATCAAAGATGACGGCGCCGAGTTCCCGCTGGCGGGCAAATCGGAGTTCCTGGTGGGGCGTGAGGACCCCGTGAGCAATATCTATCCAGATATTGATCTCACAGCGCACAAGGGCGAGGAGCATGGTGTCTCGCGCATGCACGCGAAGATCTATGCGCAAGGGTCGCAGTATCTGATCGAGGACCTGAACAGCACCAACTCCACCTACCTGAACCGCCAGAAGCTGGCCGCCAAGACCCCCACGCCGATCAAAGATGGCGACGAGGTGCGCTTCGGCAAGGTGGAGGCGACCTTCGCCACCGCCTGACGCTCGCCCCCTCCCCCAACCCCTCCCCCGCTGTGCGGGAGAGGGGAGCAACCGAGTTCCCCCTCGCCTCGCGGGAGAGGGGGCCAGGGGGTGAGGTCGCGCCACCCACTCCCCCTGCAAAGCCGCATCCGCCTTCTCCTCTCCCGCTGCGATCATGCTTTGCTTGCTGAGAGAAGCTGCCCTTGTGTGACGTAGTGTGATATGGATTGCATGGCGCGTCAGCATGCTGCGAATCGGAGCCAGCGGACTCAAGCTGCTCTTGCTTGCCTATCCGTGATACACTAACGCCACAGTCGGCCCCTGCGCGTTGTGGGCAGCCGAGTGTGCGCGTCCGATTTGCGCGCCGCGTCTCCGTTCGTCATCTCCCGCGTCCACTGTAGGGGGTATTTTGCTCATGGACTCGCGACAGACACACACCGCGCCTTCTCGCTCCAGGGCGGCATTTCGCAGTGTTGGCGGCATTGTCATGGCCGCATCACTCGCGCTGCTCACGCTCGCTGGGTGCGGCACGACAGGCGGCACGAGCAGCAACACGACTGGCTCGAACTGCCCATCAACCGCCACGCAGACAAGCTGGCAACTGGTCACTCCGGGCAAGCTGACCATCATTACCAACTCGCCCTACGCCCCGGCGGAGTACCCGGACCCAAATGATCCCACCAAGGTCATTGGCTACGACATGGACATCGCCAACGCGATTGCGAAGCAGATGTGCCTGACGCTCGTGATCAATAACACCGAAAACTTCGACTCCATCATCCCGGATATCTCTGGACCAGCGCTCGGCCAGCAGCGCTACGACATGTCCATCTCATCCTTCACCATCCGCCCCGACCGCCAGGAGAAGGTGGATATGATCCCCTACTTCCAGGCCGGCGAATCGCTGATCGTGCCGCCGGGCAACCCTGCCAAGCTAACCGCCGACTTCTCGTCGTTCTGCGGCAAGACCATTGCCGTGCAGGATGGCACCGTCGAGTTGCAGGAACTGCAGGACATCAACGGCGGCAACAATGACTCAGGCGATCCGCCAGTCTGCAAGAGCAACCCAATCAAGATTCTGCACTTCGCCGATCAGTCCGTCGTCGTACAGCAGCTCGTGAGCGGCAGCGCCGACGCCAGCTACCAGGACTCGCCGGTCAGCGGCTACTATGTCGAGCAGAACAGCGGCAAGGTCGAGCAGGGACCGGTGACGATTGCGCTCTCGCCTGAAGGTATCGTCGTCCGCAAGGACAATGCGCCCTTCGAGACTGCGGTGAAGGCAGCGCTCAACACGATTCGCACCAATGGCGACTACAAGACCATCCTCACGCATTGGGGACAGCTCAGCAGCGCCTATCCGCCGCTGGGCAGCTAGTATCGCCAGGCCAACTTCATCTACCGCTCGGACATGGTATGCGTTATGCTAGCCATTGCCCAGGCGAGCAAGCGACCCGGTGAGACATCTCGCCGGGTCGCGTTTTCAGGCGCTAGTCTTGGCGCCGCGCATGGGTACATGGGTATCCATGCCCACAGGCGCCCTCGTGACCCGCGAGGCGCTGACGCGAGGAGGAACGGGCGAGTATGAACCCTATCCAGTCATTCCTCAGGAGCTACGACGGCGCCGCTGTCACGCACAATCTCTTTGCGCATCTGATTGTGCAGGGTGTGATCATCACGGTGATTCTGTCGGTGTTGTCGCAATTCGCAGGAGTGGTGATCGGCCTCGTCCTCTACTTCATGCGCCGTGCGCGGTTTCAACCGATTCGCTGGGTCGCCAATGCGTATATCTGGTTCTTTCGTGGCACCCCACTGCTGGTGCAGATCCTCTTTGTGTACCTCGCGATGCCCTATCTCAGCCTGGCTCGCCCATTGCGCGCCGCCGATGTCTTCACATCGCTCGGCTTTACAGGCATCTACACCGATTCGTTTGTCGCAGGCTTGCTCGCCTTCTCACTCAATGAAGGCGCGTATATGGCTGAGATTGTGCGCGCAGGCATAGACTCGATTGATCCGGGGCAAATGGAAGCTGCCAAGACACTGGGTATGACCTACTGGCTCGGCATGCGGCGCATCGTGCTGCCCCAGGCGATGCGGGTCATCTTGCCTCCGCTGGGCAATGAGTTCAATAGTATGCTCAAGACCACCTCGCTCGTCTCCGTCATCTCGCTCTATGACCTGCTCGGGGCAGCGGAAGCGATTGGCAGCCCGCAATTTCGTACCCTTGAACTACTCACCGTCGCCTGTCTCTGGTATCTGCTCCTGACGACACTATGGACCTTCGTGCAGAGTGCGCTCGAACGACGCTTCAGCGCCTCGTCGCGTGATCCTGGCGCTGGCAAAGTGAACTGGAGCCGTTTTGTCTTACCGGACAGGCTCTTCCGCGCCTCTCCCGGAGTTGGCGTTGGTAACTTGACACGTTGACCTATCACGGTGCAGCCGCACAGCCTGAGATAGAGAGGGGAGCGACGTTGAGCGCGAATACAACAGCGATGGTCGATGCGCAGGAAGTCCACAAGTACTTCCACCGAAACGAGGTGCTGCGCGGCATCAGCATGCAGATCCAGAAGGGCGAGGTGGTGGTCATCATCGGGCCGAGCGGCTCGGGCAAGACGACCTTTCTGCGCTGCATCAACTTCCTGGAGAAGATCAACAAGGGGCGCATCTACATTGACGGCGAGCTGATCGGCTTCCGCGATGCCGGTGGGCGGCTCGTCCCGGACTCCGAGAAGAACATCGCCCGCATGCGCTCCGAGATCGGCATGGTGTTCCAGCGCTTCAACCTCTTCCCCCATATGACGGCGCTGCAGAACATCATGGAGGCGCCGATGCAGGTGAAGGGCGTGCCGCGCGAGCAGGCTGAGACGCGTGCGCGTGCGTTGCTGGCGAAGGTGGGGCTGGCGGACAAAGCCGACGCCTACCCCGCGCGCCTCTCCGGCGGGCAGCAGCAGCGCGTCGCCATCGCCCGCGCGCTGGCAATGGACCCCAAAATCATGCTTTTCGACGAGGCGACCTCCGCGCTGGACCCCGAACTGGTGGGCGAGGTGCTGAAGGTGATGCGCCAGCTTGCGCTGGAGGGCATGACGATGGCGGTCGTCACCCACGAGATGAGCTTCGCACGTGACGTGGCCGACCGCGTGATCTTCATGGATGGCGGCGTGATCGTGGAGCAGGGCAAGCCCGCCGACATCTTCAGCAATCCGCGCGAGGAGCGCACCCGCAGCTTCCTGCGCAAGGTGCTGGAGCCAGACGCTTCGTAACGCCCCCTCCCCTGACCCCTCCCCCGCAAAGCGGGAGAGGGGAAACTCCGGAAAGCCCCGCTCCCGCCGCAGCGGGGGAGGGGTTGGGGAGGGGGAACCAGACAGCGCTATCACCACGGACATGACATTACTCGCCAGCCTCCGCCGTCTTGGCCGCGCGGCGCTGCTTCTGCTGCTCGGCGGCCTCGCGGTCGGGCGGGGTGAAGCCCGCCAGGAAGCTCGCCTTGTACGCTGCGAACGTGCCTTCAAGGATCGCCGCGCGCGCGCCCTCCATCAGACGGATGAGGAAGCGCAGATTGTGGATGCTCGCCAGGCGATAGTAGAGCAACTCACCGCGACTCTCATCCTCCTCGGCGCGAATCAGATGATGCAGATAGCCTGCGCTGAACGTGCGGCAGGTCCAGCAATCGCAGGTGGGGTCCACTGGTCCCTGCTCGTCGCGGTAGCGCGCGCCACGCACGTTGAGCCGCCCTTGCGCGGTGTAGAGTCCGCCGGTGCGGGCCGTGCGCGTGGGCAGCACGCAGTCGAACATGTCCACGCCGCGCTCGATGCCCTCCAGCAGATCATCTGGCGAGCCGACGCCGAGCAGGTGGCGTGGCTTCTCGTCGGGCAGTTCGGGGATGGTCGCTTCGAGCATCTGCCACATCAGCGGCTTCGGCTCACCGACCGATAGCCCGCCAATCGAGAAGCCATCGAAGGGCAGAGCGCCGATGAATCGCGCGCTCTGGGCGCGTAACTCAGCATCCATCGAGCCTTGTGGGATGCCGAAAAGCGCCTGATCGCCAGGTCGCACACGCGCTGCCAGCGCCCGCTCGGCCCAGCGATGGGTGCGCTCCGTAGCCACGCGCGCCACCTCTGGAGTGCAGGGATACGGCGGGCATTCATCCAGCGGCAGGATGATGTCGGCGCCCAGCAGCGCCTCAGTCCGCATGACACTCTCCGGCGTCATTTCGACGGGCGCGCCATCCAGATGTGAGCGGAAGGTGACGCCCGCGTCCGTCACCGCGCGCAGCTTGCCCAGGCTGAAGACCTGGAAGCCGCCGCTATCGGTCAGAATCGGATGTGGCCAGCGCATGAAGCTGTGCAGCCCACCAAACCGCGCCACTAACTCCGGACCGGGGCGCAGCAGCAGATGATAGGTGTTCGAGAGGATGATGCTCGCGCCGATCGCTTCGAGGTCATCCGGGCCGACCGCTTTGACGGTGGCATGTGTGCCAACTGGCATAAAGACTGGCGTGCGGATGACGCCGTGCGGCGTGCGGATGACGCCTGCGCGGGCGCGCGAGTCTGCGCTGCGGCTGACGACGCGAAAATTCAATGGCTGCCCTGTGCGCAGTGGTGGCGCATCGTCGTGTGGCTGGCTGGTGGCTGTGTCCATGCGAATCCTGCTGCTCTGTCGCTCCCGTAGCCTGCGATTCAGACCAACAGGAATGGTAGCACAGCGGGCAGCGTGATCGTGCGCGCCGAGACCAGTTGATCGTGATCGAGGTCGAGTGAGG
This sequence comes from Ktedonobacterales bacterium, assembly GCA_025936795.1. Classification (GTDB taxonomy): domain Bacteria; phylum Chloroflexota; class Ktedonobacteria; order Ktedonobacterales; family JADMIN01; genus JAKAIY01. The sequence continues at coordinate 5,066 of JAICSR010000105.1, forward strand.
CGGCGACCTGCGCGCCAACCGTCGCGCTAGTGGATGTGCTCGCGCATGTACGCCATCACCCTGCGGTCTATGCGGGCGTCCGCTGGGTCATGGGCCAGCCGCTCCTCCAGGTTCTCGCGCGCGCCGTAGCGTTCCAACGCCTGATAGGTCGCGTCGTCATAGGCGCCGCTGACCAGCCCCTGATAGTCGCCGCTACGAGCCAGCAAGGTCTGGAGTTCGCTGGTGAGCGGCGCATCCAGCGGCAGCAGGTCGGCAGGCGCAGGCTTGAAGAAGTAGAGTTCGTGCATGTCGAGCAGGCGGCCCAACTCCTCGATGGGGCTGGCGTGGTCATCTACGCGCAGATCAATCAAGCGGTCGTTGAAGCCACCGTATCCGCCGCCCTCACGCGCCACCACCAGCGCTGCCGACTGCATCCCCCGGCTATCGCCGCCCGCCGATTGCCCAGCCGCCAGCGCCGCGAGCAGTCGGCGCCAGAGTGGCCCCGCCGTCCGCTGGAATGTCTCGGCCAGCGCCAGCACGGTTGCCTCGCCGACGAGGATGTTGCCCTGCGCCGCGAAATCTGGCCCTGCGACGCCGCCCGCCCAATTGAAGCAGCTTGCGCCAGTGAAGGTCGCCGAGCGGCCCTGGGCGTCTACGATGCCAGCCTGGCGGTGTGCGGACATCTCATCCTCGCGAGTCAGCGCAGCCAGCGCCTCCTCCGCCGATTGGCCCTGCGCCAGCAGCGCCAGCCCATGCGGGCCGTAGCTGGTGTTGGCCCAGGCCTGGGTGGCGACCGCGCCGACGCCCGCCTTGACCCAGGGAACCACGGCGCCGACACCGAGGAACTTCGATTGCACGGCGATGCCCAGATCACCCGTCTCGGCGTCGCGCCCGACGATGGAGAATGTGCTGACCAGCCGTTCCCTTCGCTCTCGCTTCACGTCGCTCACTCCGTCTTGCCCTATCGCATCTGCCATCCACCTGGACGCAGCGGCCAGCGCTAGCGCTCGGTAGCCCACCGCAGAGCCAGTGTATCATCTGCATTGCCAAGGATGAGGCGACGTGAGGCGGCATGAGGCAGGGCGAGCGGGCTAGGCTTGCTCAAGTGGGTGGCGGGCGAAGAAGTCGCGCACGGCGGCGAAGTACATTCCGGGCTGCTCTACGTAGGACATGTGGCCCGCATTCGGCAGGATAACGAGTTCGCTGTCGGGGATGCCCGCATGCAGTCCATGCGCGGCGCGGGGCGTGCAGGTGCGATCAGACTGCCCGGTAATGATCAGCGTTGGCTGGCGAATCGAGCTGAGCCAGTCCTCGTATTCGATGGCATACTCGTGGGCCGCGAAGTAGGCCAGGACCTCTGGCGCGTAGATCGCATGGCCCTGCGCCTCGACCTCCATGTAGTGGCGATAGGCGTCGCTCTCGACCGTGGCGAAGTGGAAGGGCATCTGCATTGCCATCAGCCGCGCGACATCCGCCTGCGTGCGCGCGTGTGGCTCCAACGCCCACGACTCTGTGACCTGATCGCGCAGCGCCAGTGGCTCGAACTCCTCAAGATTGCGCTGAATCTCAGGCGCGCTCTTGCTGAAGCTGGCTGTGCCACTGGAGACCACGTAGTGCGAGGCGCCGCCCTGCTCGATGGCGTGCGCCAGCGCGACAAACGAGCCGAACGAGTGGCCCAGCACGGCATACTGGCGCAGGTCCAGCGCCTCGGCCAGGCGTGTCACGTCCGAGGCGAAGACGCTGAGTGAGAGGGTCGCCGGGTCAACGCGCTGCGAGCGACCCTGGCCGCGCAGGTCCACATAGAGCAGGCGGAAGGTATCGCCCAACTGGTCGAGCCAGGGATGCATCTCAGTGTGATCGAGTCCTGGCCCACCATGCAGCAGGAAAAGAGGATAGCCCTGCTCGGCGCCAACTGGCAGCACAAAGATGTTGACGCCATCAACGGCGATGTCCATGACGCGCTCCTTTTGGGTCGAGCAGACGAACTGTCTGATTGGCGCCATGCTAACGGCTGCGTTGGCGCTGGCGGTGACGACATGCCGAACTGGCGGAACGACATGCGTCGCTAGGCGTCGCTAGCGATGAATGCGCTCACAGGTGGCGACGCACTCGATGTGCGAGGTGAATGGGAACATGTCCACCGGCTGCACGGAGGTCAGCCGATAGCCGTTGTCGCAGATGATGCGCAGGTCGCGTGCGAGCGTCGAGGGATCGCATGAGACGTAGACGATGGTACGCGGCCCCAGCGCCGTCAACTCCATCAGGGCGCGCGGCAGACAGCCAGAGCGCGGCGGGTCCACCAGCGCGAGGTCTATGTGCTCGCGCTGACGGCGCATGACGCCCAGCGTGCGTTCGAGCAGCCCCTCCACAGTCAGGACGTTCGTCACGCTGTTGAGCAGCGCACTGGCGCGCGCATCGGCGACTGCGCTGGGCTGCGACTCGATGGCGCGCACATGGGCCACCCGCTCGGCCAGGAACAGCGAGAACAGCCCGGCCCCGCTGTAGCCATCGAGCGCGATGTCGCTGGCGCGCGGTTCCAGCGCCGCCAGCGCCTGTTCGATGAGAATCGGCGTCTGTGTCGGGTTGACCTGAAAGAATGATCCGGCGGAGATGCGGAAGATGCGGTTGAGCACGCGCTCGTGGACAAAGTCTTGCCCTGCGATGATACGCCCGCGCCCGCCTGGCAACCCCAGGATGACGACGCCCGCCAGCCCTGGCAGCGCCTCCAGCAACTCGCTCGCCACCGCGTCGGCGCCGCCAATGTCCTCGAAGGAGGCGCCAGGCCGCGCTTCGATGGTCAGCAGACCGTTGGGGCCATGCCGATAGGTATGGCTGCCTGCCAGCGAGAGCGGGCCAGAGGCTTGCTCGCCTGGCGCGCCGACGGCCACTCGCAGCGTGAAGCGCTCGGTATAGGCGGCGGCGCGCTCGCCCCACTGCTGGCGCATCCACGCGCGCGTCGCCTGGTAGAGCAGATCGAGTTGGGGATGCACAATTGGGCAGTCGGACATGTCGAGCACATCGTGGCTCTCCATCCGACGGAAGCCAATCGCGCCATCGGGCGCGACCGAGAACTGCGCCACCGTCCGATAGCGCCACGGGTCAGCGCTCGTCGGCATGCCGAGCGTTGGCAGCGTCGGCGGCTCAATGAATTTGCCGATGCGTATCAGCAGTTGCCGCACGATGCGCGATTTCCATTCGAGTTGGGCCGGGTACGCCAGGTGCTGCCACTGGAAGCCGCCCGATTCGCTCAGCAGCGGATAGCGTGGCGCCACGCGATCGGGCGAGGGTCGCAGCACGTCGAGCAGTGTCGCACGGGCATAGTTTGACCGCTCCCGCTGAAGTTGCGCGCGCACCAGCTCGCCAGGCAGACCGCCGGGCACGAAGACAGCGCGGCCCTCGTAGCGACCGACCGCATCGCCACCATACGCGAGGTCGTTGAGCTCTAGTTCGATGATCTCGCCTGGAGCTTCATGGCGCGCTTCAGCGGAATCAGTGGGAATCGCCAAGGGCCGCGAGCCATTACGGCTCACGCGCTCATTTCCTCTAGCGCCGTTCTCGTCCTGCATGCGCATCGCCCTCATGTCCCTGGCTCCTAGTGCGCTCTGCGAGTACTCCGCCAGCACGCTCTCGTTTCAGGTCATTCACGCTATTCTAGCACAATGGCTCCGTCTGAGGCCGTTCGGCATAGGACGCCATCGCTCACGAGGCGCTGTGGCAGCCGTGTCTATGGAAAAATGTGCAGGTCCAGCACGTTTCTCCCCGCCTGAGCGTCTCTATTGGTGTAGGGCGCCCTGAACGCTACCCGTGTTAATAACGCCGCATGCCAGGCGTCAAGAAGATGAGAGCAGCGAATTGTGATGTGCGCCACAGCAAGGAATGAGAGCGCTCGCAGAGACTATATCTAAGGGGCTGCGTCGTGTCGAGCCGCGCCCGATATGAATGAGCTACGCGCGCCGAACTGGCGAATGACTGATGAATGACTGGTGAATGACTCAGGAGGTGGGATACGATGGACGCTGACGCAGGGCCGGGAGCGCGTCTATCTGCGGCGCAGGCGAGCGCAATGCGCGATGACGATGGCGGGCACGCGGAGGCGGAGGGCGATGCGCGTGCGCCTGTGACGGCGGCGGAGATCGGCGCTGAGCGGCTCGCAAGCGACGCTGGCGACGCAAGCGACGCTGGCGACGTTGACAGCGCTGGCGGCGTGCGCCCGACCGTCGAGAGCCAGGCCTGGCTCAAGCGGGACGATTACTGGCAGCGCACTACCTATATCGCCGTAACAGGACGGCACACCGCCGCTGCCCCGCCCACCCGTCCGCTGCCCCGTCCGCATCGCTTCCGCAGGCCGTCGCGCGTGCGCAGCGTCCTGGTCCTGGCGCTGACGCTGGCGCTGATCATCGTGATTCCCATGGGTGTGGTCATGGCGCAGCGTGCCGCCGAGACGCACATCACGCTGCCCACCAGTATCCCCGGCCTGACGGAGCCTACGCAGCCCATCCATACGCCCACCGCGACGGCGACCATCAAGCCGACCGTGACGCCCAGGAAGAAATAGCGGCTGGCATGATATACTGCGCCCAGTGCAGCAGCGAGGTGGCGGATATGCTGGCCACACGCCAGCGCAGGGGCAAGCCGATGCGAGAAGTGCGGGATGCGCGAGACGGGCGACGAGGCGCGCGCAGGATTGGCGTTGTCGCAATCGGGAAGATCGTGCGCTCAGAGTCGCATGTGCGCTACACCTGTCAGGTCTATAGTCCCGGCGAGACGGACGCGCCACCCAGTCCCAGCGACTATGCGTTTGGCGCGTTCGTGCGCATCCCCCTGCGCGCGGGCCTGGCTCAGCCCGACACGCTCGCTCCCGCGCCTGGCGACGCGCTGACGCCGCTGGGCGAGACATCCGCCGCCAGCGCGGGCTGGGCGATTGGGCTGATCTACGACACGATCCTGCTCAATCCCGCCTTCGGGGCGCTGGGGCCGCGCCTCTCGAATGACGAGCAGGTCGAACTCTTCTCGCCCGACTATGTGGCCGAGCGCGCCGTGCTGGTCTCGATTCTGCTGCTGGGCGCCGCCGCCGCTGGCAGCAGCGGACGCCCGCAGATGACACATGGCGTGCCAGCGCTCGCGCCCGACCTTGGCGCGGTCGTCAGCGCGCTGGACGACGACGAGATTCGTGCGTTCCACTTCTTCGGCGACGATGCGCGCGGCGCGCCCTATCTGCACATGGGCTATCTGCCACACGCCGTCGCGCAAGACAATCCGTTGCTGCCGATGGCTGTGCTGCGGGTGATCGAGCGGCTCGATGCGCTCTTCCCGGAGCAACAGGCGTTGCTCTCGATAGTCAAGCGCAACTTCGCCTGGCGGCTGAAGGTGCAATCCGCAGGCTGACGTGCGAGGGGGAGAGGATCGAGATGCAACAGGGCGCTGAGCCGCAAGCCGCTCCAGTGGGGATCACCAAAGGCCCCGGCGAGACCATCCACGACTATACGTTCATCTCGCGCGATGAGAGCCGCCTGCTCAAGAACGGCGAATACGTCTACTACGAGTTGGAGGCTGCGGCTGGCGCGGCTGGCGCGGCTAGCGCCAGGGGATTGAATGGCGCGAACGGCCCGCAGACAGCGCCGCGCCGCGTGCTGGGGCGCATTCTGCGGCGCGATCCAGTGCAGCTCTTCCCCGATACCTTCCTCTCGGAGCCGGGTGTCGCGCCCGCGCAGGTGGCGGCGCTGGTGGGCTATGACCAGCGGGTCAGCGACCTCTTCGAGCTGAGCGTTGCAATCATGGGCTACTACGATACGCGGCTTGGCTCCTTCGTCAACCCGTGGATTCCGCCCAGCTCTGGCACGCCGATCTATCTCGCCGACGACGCCTGGCTAACTGATGTGCTCTCGCGCAAGCGTCCGCACACGCCGGGCAGCGCGCTGGTGGGGTCGCTGCTGACTCGTCCCGATGGCGCCGCGCCAATCGTGCTGGATGTGAAAGACCTCGTCAGCACGCATCTCGCCATTATCGCTAGCACAGGCGCGGGCAAGAGCTATCTCGCCAGCGTCATCATCGAGGAGCTGATGCGCCCCTACAACGGCGCCGCCGTGCTGGTAATTGATCCGCATGGCGAGTATAGCGCGCTGGAAGAGATGGCCAACCACGCCGAG
>JAICSR010000245.1 GCA_025936795.1 Ktedonobacterales bacterium
GAGCCAGCCGTGACCGACGCGACCACCGGGCGGAACTGCACCTGGCCGACCGCCTCTGCCGCCGAGAAGAAGACGATGGCCAGCAGGAAGTTCATCGTCACGCCGGCCAGCAGCACGATCAACCGTTTGCTGGCGGGCTTCGAGGCGAAGGCGCGCGGGTCATATGCCCCGGCCTCGTTGGTCATCTCGCCGTTCTCGCCCGGCATGCGCACGTAGCCGCCAATCGGCAGCGCGTTGATCGAGTAGGTCGTCTCGCCGCGCGTGAAGCTCAGCAGCCGTGGCGGGAAACCGATGGCGAATTCATCCACGCGGATGCCTGCCCATTTGGCGGTGATGAAGTGACCGAACTCGTGCACCAGCACGAGCAGCGCGAACACTGGAATGGCCACCAGATAGGCATACCAGGGAATGCTCATGCGTTCTCACTCCATCCTCGGCTACGTAGCGCGTCACGCCACAGCGTCATTGTCTATCTCTCATCTCACTCATCAACGTGCGAGAGCGGGACGGGCGCGCCGCGCAGCTCTTCGGCGACGCGCGCGGCCTCCGCCTGCGCCCAGACGGAGACCGCCTGCACAGCTTCTACGTCCGGGTTGGCGATGATGTTGTGCCGCTCCAGTGTGCGCTCGACCACGATGGCGATGTCGGTGAAGTGGATCGCGCCACTCAGGAACAGGTTCACCGCCGTCTCATCCGCGCCGACGAGCGCCGCCGGAGCCGAACCGCCCGCGCGTCCCGCCTCGTAGGCCAGGCGCAGGCAGGGGAAGCGTTCCAGGTCAGCCTCATCAAAGTCCAGTTGTTTGATCTCGCCCCAACGCAAGGGCTGGGCCAGCGCCGTTCCCTCGCGTTCGAGGCGGTCGGGATAGCTCAGCGCATATTGAATCGGCAGGCGCATGCTGGGGATGCTGGCCTGCATCTTGATCGAGTCGTCGCGATACTCGACCATCGAGTGGATGATGCTCTGCGGCTGCACGACTACGGCGATCTTGTCATAGGGCATATCATAGAGCCAGTGCGCCTCGATGACCTCCAGCCCTTTGTTCATCAGCGTCGCGGAGTCAATCGTCACCTTCGGCCCCATGCGCCAGGTGGGGTGAGCCAGCGCCTGCGCTGGCGTCACATTGCGCATCTCGTCCAGCGTGCGCTGACGGAAGGGGCCACCCGACGCCGTGATCAGCAGCCGCCGCACCTCGCTGCTGCGTTCGCCGCGCAGACATTGCCAGAGCGCGTTATGCTCGCTATCCACCGGCAGAATCGCGACGCCTCGGCTACGCGCCTCGGCCATCACCTGATGGCCCGCCATCACCAGCGTCTCTTTGTTGGCCAGCGCAATCGTCTTGCCCGCGCGGATCGCCGCCAGCGTGGAGGGAACGCCGACCAGGCCAGAGGTCGCCGCGACGACCATCTCCACCGCCGGATGGGTCGCGGCGGTCGTTAGCGCATCCAGCCCGCGCAGGCAGCCCGGCAGCGTATCATCGAGCTGGCGCTGGAGGTCAGGGGAGTCGCCCGTGCAGACGACGAGCTGCGGCGCAAACTCGCGCGCCTGCTCGGCCAGCAGCGCGACGTTGCTGCGCGCCGCCAGGGCGACCACCTCGAAGCGGTCGGGGTATGCGCGCACGACATCGAGCGTCTGCCGTCCAATCGAGCCAGTGCTGCCGAGAACGGCGATACGTCGGCGCTCGCTCTGCATAGCGTAACGACATCCTCTCCTGATCGACGCCGATGCGCGCAAGGTCTAGAGTGCTGTGGGGAAGTTCGTGGCGTCGGGCGTCCTGGCAGATTGTACCACAGCGTCTCCGGCCATCCCTGCCACATAAGACCACTCGCGTCACGCCTCGCAGCCTTGACAAGCGAGCCATCACCCGCTACACTTGTGATGGTTATTGAATGAATATTCAGTCAACGAGGCACGTATGAGCACCGGCGGGAGTGGGAGCAAGCGCGAGCAGCAGGCCGAGCAGCGCCGCATCCAACTGATTGATACCGCGCTGGCGCTGTTCGCCGAGCATGGCATCGAGGCGACGCGCGTCAGCGATATCGCCCAGACGGCGGGCGTGGCGCAGGGGCTGCTCTACCACTACTTCCCCAGCAAAGATGCGCTGCTCGCGGCGATCATCGAGCGGCACGGCCCGCTGCGGATGCTCGCCGAGGCGCTGGCGACGCCGCCCGACCGTCCCGCGCGCGAGACGCTGCTCGCCGTGGGTATGCGCCTCTACGCCCTGGCGCAGGAGCGGCGCACGCTGCTGCAACTGATCGTGCGCGAAATCATCTGGCGGCCAGAGACGCGCGGACTGGGCATGGCCGTGCGCGAGCAAGGGCTGACGATGCTGGCGCGCTACCTGCAATCGCGCGTGGCCGCTGGCGAGCTACGCCCGCATGATTCGCTGGTGGTGGGGCAGACGCTCGCGTCCGCGATCATTGTGGTGGTGTTTGCCCAGTTGCCTGCGGACCCCTTCATCACGGGCGCAATTGATGTGATTCTCCAGGGCATTAGCGCTCAGCCTGCGGACGCTGAGGCGCCCGCAGCGGAGACGACGACAGGAGGCTAACCGATCATGGCAGAGCTTTCAGCATCTTCCAGCGCTTCCGCTGCGCCGCCTGCGGATGACGCGCTGGTCTCGGTACGCCATCTGGTCAAGGCATTTGGCAAGACTCGCGCGCTCGACGATGTCTCGCTCGACGTGAACGCAGGCGAGACGTTTGGGCTGATCGGGCCGAATGGCTCTGGCAAGACGACGCTCATTCGGGTGCTGCTGGGCATCGGCGCGCCCACGAGCGGCGAGGCGCGCGTGCTGGGCTACCGCATGCCCGACCGCCGCGTGGCCAGCCAGATCGGCTACATGTCGCAGGCCAGCGTGCTGTATTCCGACCTCAGTGTGCGCGAGAATCTGGCGTTCTTCGGCGCGCTCTATGGCCTGCGCGGGGCAGGGCTGGCTGCGCGCATCACGGCGACGCTGGAGCTGGTGGACCTGGCCGACCGACGCGACACCGCCGTTGGCGTGCTGAGCGGCGGCATGCGCCAGCGCGTCTCGCTGGCGGCGGCGTTGATCCATCAGCCGCGACTGCTCTTTCTCGACGAGCCAACGGTGGGCATTGATCCAGAACTGCGCTTGCAATTCTGGGACTACTTTGAGCGCCTCAATCAGCAGGGGGTGACGATTCTCGTCTCTACGCATGCGCTGGACGAGGCCAAGCGCTGCCATCGGCTGGCGCTGCTGCGCTTCGGCAAGCTGATCGCGCTCGATACGCCTGCTGCGCTGCTGCTTGCCTCCGGGCAGGAGGACTTCGATCAGGCGTTCCTCTACTATGCGCGCCGCGACGAGTCTGCGGATTCAGCGGCGGCGACCGTGGCGCACACATCCGCTGCGCACGAGTAGGCGCAACCACGCCTACAGGAGATGACCAATGTTTGCCTCCCTGCGACGCACATTCGCCCTGGCCATCCGCATCGTGCGGCAGTTTGTGCGCGACCGGCGCACCCTGGCGCTGCTCTTCGTCGCGCCGCTCGTCATCATGACGCTGCTCAACTTCGTGCTGGGCAGCACATCCTCCACCATCACGCTGGCCATCGTCGCGCCGAGTGGTCCCAGCGGCGCCGTGATCGAGCAGCAGCTTGAGACAGCGCTCAGCAACGTCAAGGGCGTGAAGATCACGACGATCAGTGCGGATCAGGTGGATTCGACGCTGAAAGCGGGCGACGCCGATGCGGCGCTGGTCTTCCCGCCAGACTTCGCCGAGACGCTCGCCACGGGCGGGCAGCCACACATCACCCTGCGGCTGGACGGCTCGAACCCGCCTGTGGCGCAGCAGGTGAAGCAGGTGGTGGCGTTTGGGCTGAGCGCGCTCCAGTCGCAGGCCGCGCTGCCTGGCTCGGCTGGCGCGTCTGGCGCGCCGCTCGTCGCGCTCGATAGCTCCTACCTGTATGGCGGCCCGCAGTACACCCAGACAGACGCGCTGGCGCCCCTGTTCGTTGGGCTGTTCGCATTCTTCTTCGTCTTCCTGCTGGCCTCGGTCGCGTTCCTGCGCGAGCGCAGCCAGGGAACGCTGGAGCGCATCCTGGTCTCGCCGCTCAGCCGCACAGAGCTGACGATGGGCTACGTGCTGGGGTTCATGCTCTTCGCCACGCTGCAATCGCTGGTGATTCTCGCCTTCGTCGTGTACGTGCTACAGGTGCATTACGCGGGCAATCTGTGGCTGCTCTTCCTCGTCACCCTCACACTGACCATCGGCGGGGTGAACATGGGCATCTTCGCCTCAGCCTTCGCGCGCAATGAATTGCAGGTCGTCCAGTTCATCCCGCTGCTGATCGTGCCGCAGATTTTGCTGGGCGGCCTCTTCTTCCCGGTCAACACGCTGCCGGTCGTGCTCAAGCAGCTTGCCTATATCATGCCGCTCACCTGGGCCAACTTCGCGCTGAAAGACGTGATGCTCAAAGGGCTGGGGCTGCCCGACATCTGGCCCGATCTGCTCTTTCTGGTGGGCTTCGCAGCGCTGATGGTAATCGCCTCGGCCTTCTCGCTGCGGCAAGAGCGCGCCTGACGGTTGGCCGACCACAAAGAATGGAGCGCTGCCAGTGCCAATACCAAAAAGCGTCGCGCAGTTCAATCGCCGCGTGACCAACCGCATCACCGGAACATTCGCCGACCGATTGCCGTTGTTCGCCATACTGCATCACGTTGGGCGCACGTCTGGGCATGCATACTCGATTCCGATCAATGTCTTTCGCGAGGGGAACGACTACATCCTGGCGCTGACCTACGGCGCCGACACCGATTGGGTCAAGAACGTGCTGGCAGCGGGCGGATGCGAGATCGTGACACGTGGGCGGCGCATCCGGCTCACCAACCCGCGCATCACCACCGACACGCGCAGACGCTGGGCGCCGCCACTGGCGCGCCCGCTGCTGCGCCTGGTTCTTGGCTCCGTCGGGGCGACGCAGGTGATGCGCCTGACGCGGGTGGATAGCGAGTAAGTGCGCGGCCAGGGTGAGCCAGAGCGAGCCAGCGGTTGAAACCGCGCCTGAAGGGCTGCGCCCACAAGGTCCGCCTGCGCGGACCCGCCTCCGGATTTGGACCCGCGCAGGCGGGTCTGGTGGTGGCCCGCAGGCCACCTTCAGGCGCGAATTCATTCGCTGGCCTCGCCACCTCCGCCTCCACCACCTCTGGCTCGCTCCGGGTTCGCTGGTAGTTCCCATCGCGCGATGAGTTGTTGCGCGGCATGGTGTTCCGCCTGACCTCTGATGTAATTGGCGCACAGGTCGAGTTCGTGTGGGCTGACTGAAAATGCGCCGTAGGAGCCTTGCCACTTGAAGAAGGCGCCGTTTGCCATCATCGCCTGCTTTGCCAGCAGGTGACCTGATGAACCCTTGACATCTTTGACGAGCGCGGCGACGCTGAGGGCCGCAAGCAGCTGTATCAACAGGTGAACATGATCGGCCACCCCGCCGAGCGCCACGATTCCAGCGTCCAGTGCCTCGCACTTCGCGTCAATCGCCCGGTAGGCGACCTCGCATGTTTCACCGATGAGCAGTGGCGCGCGATCCCATGTCGCCCAGACAAGATGCACAAACACCCCATTCAACGTCTGTCGCGCCATATACCACCTCCATCTCACTGCGCGCTAGCCAGGGCCAGCGGTTGCAACCGCGCCTGAAGGTGCCCTGCGGGCCACCTCCAGACCCGCCTGCGCGGGTCCATGTCCGGATCCGGAGCGGGTTCGGGTCCGCGCAGGCGGACCTTGTGGGCCGGAGGCCCTTCAGGCGCGAATTCATTCGCTGGCGCCGCGCCCATTTATTCGCTGGCGCCCTTGCTCACACGCTCTGCCGCTCGTTCAACCGCAACATGGCTGGCGCCCGCGCCGCCCGCTACAGGTCCAGAGCGTCGGCGGCGGCGCGCGCGGTGGCCGCGGCCTCGGCGACACTGGCGCCCAGCGCCGGCACATGCCCCATCTTACGCCCCACGCGCGAAGCCAGCTTGCCGTAGACGTGGACATGCGCGCCGGGGATCGCTAGCGCCCGCGCCATGCCGCGCGCCTCGGCTGGGCCATCGCGCAGGCCCAGCGTGTTGACCATCACCGC
>JAICSR010000058.1 GCA_025936795.1 Ktedonobacterales bacterium
CACGCACGATGCTGCTACGAATGGCGTCGCTGCTCTCGCCATGCGCGCCGACGCCGCCGACTCCTTCGAGCAGCGAGTGGCGGAGGCCGATGCGCTGCGGGCGGCGCTGGCGCGGCTGAGTCCCGATGACGTGGCGTGCCTGCTGTTGCGTGTGGCGCAGGGCTTCAGCGCGGCGGAGGTGGCGGCGATGCTGGAAACGACCGCTGAGGCGGTGGCGCAGCGCCTCTCGCGCGCCCGGCGGCGGCTGCGCGCAGTCTATCTGGCGCAGAATCCGCCCGACGAGGCCGGCAGGGGCGGCGGCGAAAGGAGCGACGGCGATGAGTGAGCAGGAACGCAGGCCACCTGAGGCGTGCGACCACTACGCGCCGCTGCTGGCTATGCTCGACGACCTACCTGAGCAGTCTGAGCCATTCAGCGCAGAGGAGCGCGCGGCGGCGCGCGAGCATCTGGCGGGCTGCGCGCGCTGCGAGGCCGACCAGCGCGCCTATGCCCAGCTCGATGGCGATCTGCGCCGCGCCTTCGGGCCAGCCGCAGCCTCGCCGCTGCGCACGAGCGATCTGCTGGCGGCCATCGGCGCGACGCGCGAGCCAGCCGCGCCTGCCCGCGCCGCCACACTCCCCAGGCCTTCCGAGCGCAACCCCATTCGCAGCGAGGTCTACCTCGGCGATTTCGATGGAGGATTCGACAGGATGAGCGAACAGGATGAGCGCGACAATGGCGCGCAGGCTCCGTCTGACAACAAGATGGCGACGATTCCCTCGTTGCGACCAGGGCCGCGCGAGCGTAGGATGAGCCGCCAGCGCTGGGCGGCGGCCTTTGGCACGACAGCAGCGGTGGTGGCGCTGATCGTGGTCGTGGCGGCGCTCTTCGCCACTCACGCGCGGCCCACGGCGCCCCAGACAGCCCACGGCTCCGTCACGCAGACAGCAGGCGGTGGCGCTGACCCTCAAGACCAAATCCAAAGGTTCAGCATGTTGTCGCCAACTGATGGCTGGGCCATTGCTGCCAATCAGTTACCGGATGCGAGCGTTCCACAAGCTGACTTCTACCAGTATGATGGCAAACAATGGACGTTCAAACAGAAGCTAGCCGGGTTCTCGTTTCTCGGTGTAGAGTCGCCATCAATTCAGATGCTCTCGCCAACCAACGGCTGGGCGCTGGACAGCTTTGGCCATCTTGCGCGCTTTGATGGAACGACCTGGCGCATGACGCCCATCACCGTGCCTGGTAGCCCACACATCACCAGTTTCCTGGCGCTCGATATGGTAGCGCCGACGCAAGGGTGGGCAGCGGCGCTAGTTGGTCCCGACCCTTCAACCTCCCAGTTGGCATTCCTGCGTTACGACGGCCAGCAATGGACAGTGGATCAGAACGCCATCTCTGAATCAGATCTCCGGTTGATTTCCCCCGAATTTGGCGACATCTCAGTGACGCCTCAAGGCGACGTGTGGGCGGTGGGAACGGAGGAGGTAACGCAATCCCCCAACAACTTGGCGTTAGTGGTCTTTCATCGCGAGAATGGCGTGTGGCGGGTCGCGAGCAGGATAGATCCACCCAGCAACTCACTGCAACGTATCCCGCACGGCATTCTCATGACCAGTGCGACGACTGGCTGGATTGTAGGTGAGACAGACCACCTCACTGTGACGCCGAGCAGCGTCTCGTTAGCTTCGACGGACGCGCTCCTGCTGCGCTACGATGGAACGACCTGGACGCCTGTCCATGTGCCGCTGACCAATACATCCACCACGGATACGCTGACGCAGATTGAGGCTAGTGGACCCGATCATATCTGGATTGCCGGAACCACAGGAGCTTCTACGCTATCACCCTCCGGCGTGTGGATGCATGCGCTGCTCCTGCAGTATGACGGCGCTCAGTGGACACAGACGCCGCTGGGCGGGAACATTGGCGGCGGGAGCACTGGTGGCAGCGGCCTCAGTACGGCGGATGTCACCACCATCGCCGTTGCGCCTAACGGTGACCTCTGGGCAGGCGGGTTCGTGGTGAATACGCAGACTACTGGAACGCGTTCGCTCTTCTGGCGCTACAGCCACGGCGCATGGAGCACGACCCCTCTGAACAACGGCAAATAGCCGCACGCCCAGCCAGCAAGGATGCGCAACGGCTGGGCGCTGCTCGCCTGCGCACCCCTCCCCACATGCGATGTTATACTGTGCCAGGCAGCCCCCTCCCCCTTGCCCCTCCCCCAGACGGAGAGGGGAACAAGCGGACTCCCCTCTCCCTCTTCAGCGGGGGAGGGGTTGGGGGAGGGGGCATCATCACACCGACGTGAGGAGAACGCATCGCATGGCAGATGAGACGACGAAGTATATCCTTGTGGAGCGCGAGGGCGCGGTCGCCACGGTCATCATCAATCGCCCCGACAAGCTCAACGCGCTCAACTGGGCGCTGGTGGGCGAGCTGGCCGACGAGCTGGAGGCGCTCGACCGCGACGACGCCATCCACGCCATCGTGCTGACGGGCGCAGGCGAGCGCGCCTTCGCCGCCGGAGCCGACATCGCCGAGATGTCCGACAAGAGCGCGGCGCAGATGGCGTTCGGCGGATTCGAGGGCTGGGACCACATCCGCCGCATCAAGAAGCCAATCATCGCAGCGGTCGAGGGCTTCGCGCTGGGCGGCGGCAGCGAGCTTGCCATGCATGCCGACATCGTCATTGCCAGCGAGAAGGCGAAGTTTGGCCAGCCAGAGATTCTGCTGGGCATCATGTGCGGCGCGGGCGGCACGCAGCGGTTGACGCGCACCATCGGCAAATATCGCGCGATGGAACTGTGCCTGACCGGCGAGCAGGTGACGGCGCAACAGATGGAGGCGTGGGGCATCGTCAATCACGTCGTCGCGGCAGGACAGGCGCGCGCCGAAGCGACGAAGCTGGCGCAGAAGATCGCCACGCACGCGCCCATCGCCACGCTGCTGACCAAAGAAGCCATCCTCGCCGCGCTGGAGACGCCGCTGGAGGCCGGGCTGGCCTATGAGAAGCGTGTCTTTGCGCTGCTCTTCTCCACTGAGGACCAGAAGGAAGGTATGGCCGCCTTCATGGCGAAGCGGCCCGCGAACTTCACGGGCAAGTGACGCAATTGCTGGAGCGCGGCTGGCGATTGAAATCGCGCCTGGATAGCCTGTGGGCTGCGAAGTCCGCCTGCGCGGACTGGGGTTCGTCCGTCCTTGAACCCGCGTAGGCGGGTTTCGCGGCGGCGAGAGCCGCCCTCCAGGCGCGGTTTTAACCGCCAGCCAACTCAGACAGGGAGCCAGAGCATGGCGAATGTGATTGGAGCAGCGGATGAGGCAGTGATCCTCTCCGCTGTGCGAACGCCGTTTGGGCGCTATGGTGGCGCCCTGAGCGCTGTGCGGCCAGACGACCTCGCGGCGCTGGCCATCGCCGAGGCCGTGCGCCGCGCTACGGCGAACGGCGTTGACCGCGCGCGCATCGAGGCCGACCTGGAAGATGTCGTGCTGGGCTGCGCCAACCAGGCTGGCGAAGACAACCGCAATGTCGCGCGGATGTCGCTGCTGCTGGCGGGTCTGCCGATCAGCGTCGCGGGCCAGACGATCAACCGGCTCTGTGGCTCTGGCCTGCAAGCGGTGATCGCCGCCGCCAGCGCCATCAAGCTGGGCGAGGGGCAAGTCTTCGTCGCAGGGGGCGTCGAGAGCATGACCCGCGCGCCTTATGCGCTGGCCAAGCCCGAAACCGCCTTCGCGCGCGGCGCACAGACGCTGCAAGATACGACGCTGGGCTGGCGCTTCATCAATCCGAAGCTGGCTGCGTTGCATCACCCCTTCAGCATGGGCGAGACGGCGGAGAATGTCGCCGAGCGCTATCACCTCACGCGCGAGGAGCAGGATGCGTTCGCGCTGACGAGCCAGCAGCGCGCCATCGCCGCGATGGACGCCGGGCGGCTGGCCGAGGAGATCGTCCCGGTCGAGGTTCCTGCCGGGCGGGGCGAGACGGCGACCGTGAAGGACGATGAGCAACCCCGCCGCGATACCACCCTGGAGCGGCTGGCCAGGCTGAAGCCAGCTTTCCGCGCGGGTGGCACGGTGACGGCGGGCAACTCGTCGGGCATCAACGACGGCGCGGCGGCGCTGGTGATCGCCTCGCGGCGCTGGGCCGAGGCGCAGGGCGCGCGTCCGCTCGCGCGCATCCTGGTGGGCGCGGTGGCCGGAGTAGACCCGGCGGTGATGGGCCTGGGGCCGATTCCCGCCTCGCGCAAGGCGCTGGAGCGCGCGGGCCTGACGGCGAGCGACCTCGATCTGGTGGAGTTGAACGAAGCGTTCGCCGCGCAGTCCATCCCCTGCATACGCGAGCTGGGGCTAGATCACCAGCGCGTCAACGTCAACGGTGGCGCGATTGCGCTGGGGCATCCGCTGGGGGCGTCGGGCGCGCGGCTGGTGACGACGCTCACCCACGAGCTGGGCCGCCGTGGCGGACGTTACGGCCTGGCGACGATGTGCATCGGCGTGGGGCAGGGCATCGCCGCGATCATCGAGCGGCTGTAATTCGCGCAGCGGCTCTCGCCCACCGAGGCAGCGGCGCTGCTGCCTCGGCGTCGCTGGCGCCGCTCTTGCTCTTTGCTTCTCCCTCAGAAGGATGAACACCGCACAGGCGCCGAAGGAAGCCATGCCTGTGGATGGAGCCTTCAGGGAGGATGATGCATCATGGCCACTTCACGCCAGTTCGCACGCTCGCGTGCGCTGAAGCTGGCGGTGGCGCTGTGCCTCGTCAGCGCGTTGGCGTTCCTGCTGGGGCAGGGCGTGGCCGCGTTTCGCGTGACGCTCACCCAGACGCCCACCGCGCATACCCCGCCGCAGGTCATCGAGCGCGTCAGCGGCGCACAGGGAACTATCCCCGCGCCTGCGCCTGCCCACCATACACCCGCCAATGTGGCCACCACGCCGTCTGGAGCCGCCGCCACTGCCGCTCCGGTCGCCCTCAGCGCGAACTTGACGCGCGCAACACCCGCTGGGCATGTTGGTCACGCGCGTGGGAAGGACAAAGCGCATGCAAAACACAAAGAGGCCGCCGGTGACTCATCACACGGCGGCCTCGCTCATGCTGGCGGCGCCAGCCAGCCTGCCCACCAGCACGGTGGTGGGCACGACGGCGGTGGCCATGACGGCGGACATGGTGGGCATGGCAAGTAGCACACCGGGCGTCGCGCGGCCCTACAGCGGCGCGCCGGGGGCGAAGGCATGCACGATGCGCGGGATCGCCGGGCCAAGCACCACCACGAAGATGGACGGCAGGATCAGGAACGCCATCGGGAAGAGCATTTTGATCGGCGCTTGCTGGGCGAGCTTCTGCGCTCGCTGCCGCCGACGCACACGCATCTCCGCAGACTGAATGCGCAGCACGCGCCCAATGCTGGCGCCAAGCTGCTCTGCCTGGATGATCGCCCCGACAAACTGGCTCAGGTCCTCAACGCCTGTGCGCTCCACCAGTTCACGCAGCGCATCGCGCCGAGCGACACCCAGACGCATCTGCTGGAGGACACGCGCGAACTCGCGCGTCAGGAGATTGTCGGACTTCGAGACGATGCGGGCGAGCGCCTGGTCGAAACCCAGGCCAGCCTCAACGCTGATCGTGAGCAGGTCAATCGAGTCGGGCAGCGCGTTGGCGATGGCGGTCTTGCGCTGCGAGGTTTTGCTGCGCAGCCACAAATCGGGAAAGACATAGCCGAGCGCTGCAAACCCAAGGACCAGGATGGCGCTCATCAGCGTGGACGGATGCGTCAGCAGAATCAGCAGCGCACCGAACGCGCCGCCGCCAATCGTCCCCATGCCCTTCAGACCGATGAAGTCGGAGACTTGCATCTGTCCCAACAGGCCTGCATTCATCAGGCGCTTCTGCGTGCTCTCCAGGCTCTGCGCCGGAGTGAAACGCGCCAACCCCTTGGCCAGCCCATTGGCAAGCGGGCGAAAGAAGCGGTCGTAGAACGACGCCTGCATCTCCTGGTCGTCGAGCGAGAGCACACCCCCACGGGCCGCCTCACTCAGACGGGCGGCCATCGGGTCGGAGCGGCGCGAGCCGCCCAGCCCCAGCAGCAACAGCAAGAGGCCGAAGAACGTAAAGAAGCCAGCGACTGGCCCCAGCAGAGGTAGCAAGTGGGTGATCATGGAGTGTGTCGAAGCCTCCCTCTGGCCTGCGCCGAACTAGACTTTGATATCAACGATGCGGCGGATGACGATCAGACCAGTGACGACCATCACCAGACTGCACGACACCATCATCCAGCCGAACCAATGCGTATCGGTGAACATGCCGAGCATATAGTTTGGGTTGATGATGAAGAGCAGCAGCCCCAGCCCCACGGGCAACAGCGCAATGATGTAGCCCGAAAGTGACTGCTGCGCTGTCAGTACACCCACCTCACCCAGCAGCTTGAGTCGCTCGCGAATCGTCCCCGCGATGATCTCCAGCACCTCGACGAGATTACCGCCGACTTCACGCTGCACATTGACCGCTGTGACGAGCAGGTTGAGGTCTTCGGATTGCATGCGATCCACCAGATGGCTCAGCGCCTCCTCCGGTGGAATGCCGATGCCGACCTCGCGCACCACGCGCGAGAACTCGCTCTTGGAAGGCTCCACGCCCTCGCGCGCCACCAGCTCCAGCGATTGCATGAAGCTGTAGCCTGTGCGCAGCGAGCCTGCCATCAGCGTCACCAGATCGGGCAGTTGCTCATTGAATTTCTTCTGGCGCGCGACCTTGCGGCGGCGCACCCAGAACGTCGGCCCATAGAGTCCGACGAGCAGCAGCACGAGCGCCAGCACAAACGGATTGCCCACGGGGATGACCAGCCCCAGCAGCGCGCCGACACTGGCCAGCACACCGCGCAACGTGAGAAACTCGCCCGCAGTGATGCGCAGGTCGGCCTGCGCCAGTTCGCTCGCCAGGCGGATGGTATAGTTGCTCTGGGCGCCCACGCTGGCCCCAGGCTTGCGCGCACGCTGCCCACGCTTGCCTTTGGCGCCAACCATCTCCGGGGCCACGCCGACGACGCCGATATCATTCAGGCGCCTGCTGACCATGTTGGTGCGCGCGTCAACGACACGCTGTACGCCGAGGAAGAACAGCACGACGCCGCCAGCCACCAGTCCACCGATCACCATCGCCTGCGTGGTGATGAGCGCAGCAAGCGTCATCGGCGCGCCGGTTGTTAAGATTGCGCTCATATGCCTGCGACCTCTACCGTCTCTCTCTCAGTTGGGTTCTCTGCCTGAGCCAGGGGCAGATTCGACCAGGCGAACTGCGTAGAATTGCCACGCAGCTCGCTGCGGCTCACCGCCCACGTGGCGCTCGCACAGCGCGTTAGCCGCGCCACGCGCCAGCTTCCCCATACCCGAACATCTGCGCTGGCAGATGGATGTTGGACATTTCAAACATCTCGATGAAGGAGGGGCGGATACCCGTTGGCCGCAACCGACCAACCACATGCCCGTCATCATACCCTGTTTGCTCGAAGACGAACAGGTCCTGCAGGGTGATGACATCGCCCTCCATGCCGACGACCTCGGTCACATGGGTGATTTTGCGGGTACCATCGCGCATGCGCTCCTGATGGACGATCAGGTTGGCCGCGCTGGCGATCTGCTCGCGAATCGCGCGCAGTGGCAGGTCCATGCCGGCCATCAGGACCATCGTCTCCAGGCGGCGCAGTGTGTCGCGCGGCGAGTTGGAGTGCAGCGTGGTGAGTGACCCGTCATGACCGGTGTTCATCGCCTGGAGCATGTCGAGCGCCTCCGCGCCGCGCACCTCACCGACGACGATGCGGTCGGGACGCATGCGGAGCGCGTTCGCCACGAGGTCGCGTGTGGTGATGCGCCCGTTGCCCTCGATGTTGGGCGGGCGGCTCTCCAGCGGGACGACATGCTCCTGCCGCAGTTGCAGCTCCGCCGCATCCTCGATGGTGACGATGCGCTGGTCGCCGGGGATGAAGCCAGAGAGGACGTTCAGCAGGGTCGTCTTGCCGCTGCCGGTGCCGCCCGAGACGACGACATTCAGCCGCACCTCGACGCAGGCGCGTAGAAAGTCTACCATCGGCTGCGAGATGGTCCCCAGCCGCACCAGATCATCCGGCGTCAGCGGGCGCTTGGAGAATTTGCGGATCGTGAGCACTGGCCCCACCAGCGAGAGCGGCGGGATGATGACATTCACGCGCGAGCCATCGGGCAGGCGGGCGTCCACAAAGGGCTGCGCCTCGTCAATGCGGCGGCCCAGCGGCGAGACGATGCGCTCGACAACGCGCATCACATGGTCATCGTCGCGGAAGCGGATGTCTGTGCGGAACAGGCGGCCATTCTGCTCGACAAAGACTGAGCGCGGGCCGTTGACCATGATCTCAGTCACGCTGTCGTCGCTGAGCAGTGGCTCAATCGGGCCGAAGCCCAGAATCTCGGCGGAGATGGCCTCAAAGAGCCGCTGTCGGTCCTGGCGGGTGAGAACGACATTCTGCTGTTCGAGGATGCGGTTGAAGAGGTCCTCGATGGCGCGTCGCACCTGCGCTGTCTGCGAGAGGTCCATCTTGGGGTCCATCTCAGCGATGAGCGCCGCCTGCACCTTGCGCTTGAGATCAAACAGATTGTTTTCGCGCGCCGCTGCTGCCGCCTGGTTCGCCGGACTCTGCACAGGCGCCGGGAAGCGTGACGCCGGGCCGCCATCATTCGCCGCGCCACCCATGCGCGACGGCGGATTGGCGAATGGGGTGTGCTGGCCACCAGCAGCGCCGCCGATGCGCCCTGAGAGCGGTCCACGGCTGTCGTCATTGCCGCCATTCTGATCGTCACCCCGCCTGAAGATACTCACAACCCACTCCTATCCGCATTGACGCCATCTGAGCCGACGCTTTGCCAGCCCAGCGCTGTGTACCGTCTCGATAGTCTCCATCTGCCTGGACGATGAAGGAGCCGCGCCACAGGAGCCTACTGGTCGCATGCGCGCCATCACCCTGCGGCAGTCGTGTCTGCGCTACTTCGTATGTCGAATGATACTCGCCGCTTCTTCCTGTGTTATAGAAAACGGCCTATGAGCGTATCTCCTATTGTGACAAGAAAAAAGTCCTGATGCGCAGGTCTGCCCACAACGCGGCGCCTGGGCGCATTTAGCGCCGTCCAGCGCCGTCCAGAGGCGCCCGACGCCATAAACCAGACGCTAGCTGATCGTTCTATGTACTATAACGAGCGGCGGCGTCTGGACAAGAGTTTGGGGAAAAGTGGACTATTGCACACAGGCCACCCGCGCGGAGACCCGCGTATGGCCTGTGGCTCGCCCCGGAAAGGTAGCGCGGCTATGCCTCTGTTGACCTGCCCACAGTGCGGCAGCGCAGTCACCGCGCTGGCCACGGAGACGGCGCCGCTGCGCTGCCCGGTCTGTGGCGCGGCGCTCAGCCTTGCCCCAGACGCCGAGGCGCAGGCGCCCATCGAGGCTGTCATCCGCGAGCACGACAGCGTGAGCGGCGAGAGGTCCGGGGAAGAGGACGATAGCGCCACACGCGCCATCGCGAGTGAGCGGATGGAGCCGCTGATCGCTCAGGTCCGCACCGACCATCAACTGCGGCAAGGGGCGCCCCAGGGCGCGTCCCAGGGCGTAGATGAGGCGACCCACGCGCTGCCCGACGCAGTTGGCTCGGCTGGGGCGCTGGTCGCTACGGAGCCAGCCGCGCCAGCGTGGCCTGGCGGGGACGAGGCGACCCAGGCGCTGCCCATCTCGGCGCTGCCCCCAGCGCCACTAGAGCCGCAGCGCGCCGTGGCGGCGAGACTCCGCCCGCTCTCCATTGCGCTGCTGGCGCTGACCCTGGTGGCGGTCATCGTTGTGGCGGCGCTGGCAGGCAATGGCGTCTTCGGCGGCATCTTTGCGGCGACCACGACACCCAGCGCGACCACAGCGCCTGCCGCGACCTCCACACCCAGCGTCAACACCCTCGACCTGCGCGGTTTCTACCACCTCGCCTATCCGCAAGGCTGGACCGCCCAGCAGCGCAATTCGGCGCCGCAGTCCTACTATGCGCTGCTCACTGCGCCTGCCGGTGGCGTGAGTGTCAACATCGAAGCGCAACAGGCCGTCAACGCTCCCGCGCCCGCCACGCTCGATCAGCAGTTCATCCGCGCGCTGGCCCAGCCGGGAACGACGCCGACCGTGTCAGGCGCGCCCAGCAGTGTCACCGTCGGTGGCCAGGTGTGGACGCAGCTCACCGCCGATGTGACGCTGCAACCTGCCAGTGGCCAGCCGACCTTCTACGCGCATGTGGCCGCGCTCTCGACCCAGCGTGGCGCCTACGTCTACACCATCGTGTGTGTGGCGACGGCGCCCAGCCTCGCCGCCGCTGGCCCCGCCTACACCACCGCCGAGCGCGCCTACTTCCAGCCGCTGCTGGCCAGCTTCAGCTTTCTGAGCTAGCGGGCGCTGCGCTCGTCGGGGTCTGACGCAGACGCCGTCTCGTCGCGCGTAGGGTTGGCGTGCAGGGCTTCCAGCAGCAGCGGATGCTCGCGCCCATGCGACTCCATGCCGAAGCCGTCGGCCACGCGATTGAAGTACTCGAACAGCCCGACGATGTGAACCGCCTCGATGCACTGCGCCTCGCTCCAGCCTGCCGCCAGCAGCGCATCCCAGTCGCGGCGGGTGATCTTCCAGGGCTCGCGGCTGAGCCGATGGGCGAAGGCCAGCAGCGCGCGCGTCGGCACGTCTACGGGCGCGCTGCGATAGTCCGTGGCGATGGCCTGGATGGTCGCATCGTCGGCGCCTTGCAGACGGAGAAACTCTCCGTGCTCGGCTGTTCAATACTGGCAGCGATTGGCGCTGGAGACCAGTGTCGCCAGCATCTCCTTGTGGGCGCGTGAGAGCGCGGTCTCGCCGAAGTGCGCCTGCTCGATGGCCTGCGCCATCTGGTCGCCCAGCGCCGGGAAGGTGAACATC
Source organism: Ktedonobacterales bacterium (assembly GCA_025936795.1). GTDB lineage: Bacteria > Chloroflexota > Ktedonobacteria > Ktedonobacterales > JADMIN01 > JAKAIY01. The sequence continues at coordinate 10,931 of JAICSR010000058.1, forward strand.
GCTGCGAGCATGCCCATCTCGCCGCGATTGCGCTCCAGCGACTGGCTCAAGACCTGCCGCCCTTGCGCAGTGCTGGCCGTGTCTGGCTGCGGGTGTTTCACCCAGCTCATGCAGCGCCTCCTCGGTATCCACGCCTGCCCGGCGTCAGCGGTCGGGGTTGGGCCAGAGCAGGATATAACAGTAGGTCGTCGGACCGCCCTGGATGCGGGTGACGATCAGTTGGTTGAAGTTGGCTGGCCTGGGAAACTGGCGCTGCACCAGATGCTCTGGCCAGACGATGTATTCGGAGTGGGGGAAGCTGGTCGGCGTGCCGACTGCGAGCCGGATGCGGCTGGGAAAGAGCGTCTGGCGCGTTCCCAACCACTCATCGAGCGCGCCCTTTTCGCCCATGACGAGCGTGACGGTGGTGCGCCCCTGGCTATGCGCGACGATCCACTGGACGGCGTCGGCGTAGGCAGGGTAAGCGACCTGGAGCGAGCCATTCTCGCCGTGCAGCCACTCGGCGGTATAGCCCTCCGCCTGATTGACGGTGAGCAGGCCAATGGTGGACGGCAGCAGCATGGCGAGGGCGATCAGCGCGGTGAAGCTGAGCTGCGTCAGGCGGCGCGCGAGTGGCTCTGAGAGGGCGACCCGCCGCGCCAGCCGCGCCGAGGAAGCCAGCCGGGCCAGCGCTGCGCCGCGCGCCTGCGCCCAGGGGCTGAGCTGCGGCGCCAGCCAGCGCGCAAAGCAGGTATAGGCCCAGCCAGCGGTGAAGGCGACGGGCGGCGCCAGCGGCAAGACATAGTGCGCGCCGACGATGATATTGAGCGAGCCAAACATGGGCAGCATGCCGCCTAGCCAGACCAGCGCGAAGGCGGCGGTGTCGTCCAGCGGCGTCAGCGGCAGCCGCTCGCGGATGACGCGCGTGAGCCGCCAGAGCGCCCAGGGCAGCGCCAGCAACGCCGGGATGGTGATGAACAGACTAACCTTGGCGAGCAGGATGTAGATGCCAATGCCGGGTGGCACATGCTGCCCAACTACGCCGTTCCAGAAGGCGTCGTGGCCGTTGGAGGCGTGGAAGTACTGAAACAGGATGCTGTTCCACAGGCGCGTGACCGGGTCTACCCAGATGGCGGGATCGAAGACATAGACGGTGATGATCCCGATGGGCAGCATCAGCGCGGCCTGCCAGGGTGGGCGGCGCCGACTGATCAGGAGGTAATAGAACACCAGATAGGCGACGATGGGAACGGCGACAAAGGCGGCGGTGTATTTGGAGGCGAAGGCTAGCCCGCCCAGCGCGCCCACCAGCGGCAAGAGCCACGGGCGCCGCGCCGCATGCCAGGTGAGCAGCGCCGCCAGCGTCATGAAGCAGAGCAGGTAGCTATCGAGGTAGGCGATGGCGTTGAAGTAGGCTAGCCAGGGGCTGAGCGCCAGCGCCAGCGCGCCAAACGCCGCGCCCGACCGCCCGAAGATGGGGCGCGCGAGGAAGTAGGACACGATGAGCGTGAGCATGACCAGCAGCACGGCAGGGAGCCGCGCGCCATAGAGCCAGCCTTGCGCGCCCCAGTGCTGCGCCCCGTACCTGGCCCCCAGCCCGATGATGAGCTTGGGCAGCGAGGGCGCCTCGAAGTTGATCAGCCAATAGGCGCTATGCACGGCGCCGGTCTGGAGCAGGCGCAGGTCGTTGACGCCGGTGGGGATATAGACGCTCTCGTCGGTGACGAGATCGAGCGAGTGGACGAGCGCATTGCGGGGCAGCCAGGTCAGCCAGGCGATCAGCGCGGGGATCAGCAGATTCCACCAGGCGATCTGCGCCCAGCGCCACGCGCGCTCTGTGTCTACTTGCCCAAGTCCAACCGGCGTGGCGTTCGCCCCAGGCTTCGCAGTGGACGCGGCGGATGACGCAAGGCTTCCGGGCGGCTCAGGCGCGGCAGGCGCTGTGGATGACCGCTGGCTCACTGACTATCCGCCTCACCTTCGCGGGACACGCCCTCTGGCGACCGATGCAGGCCGTCTGGCTGGCGCGCTTGACGCGGCGCGCACGCCCGCGTACACTCGACAGGAATGGGTACGAACAGACGTTCGCCCGTATTAATGCGACGCGGCCTGCCACATCGCCAGCCCCCCATCATCTTGAGGAGCATACGACTGGCGCAGCCTGCGCTTTAGATGGGAGCATACCACGAATGGCGCGACTACGGCAGAGTGGAGGCGCCTCTGGCGTCCGCAAAGTCCCCCAATCCCTCTGGGAGCGCGCGGGCGAGCGCGCTGGTAATGGCGCGGGCGCGCTCTTCGCTCGCCTCGATGCGCAAGACGCCCTGGACGCGCAAGATGCGCTGGACGCCCAGGAGCAGACGGTGATGTCCGCCGACCAGACACGCATGCAGGCCGCGCTGACCCTGGAGCGCCTCGCGACGCAGATTCGCGCGGGCGCATGGAGCGCGGAGATTGCCGCGCTGGTCGCAGCAGCTCGCAACACGCTCGCCACGCCACCCGCTGAGGCTGGCGAGTGACGACGGGCAAGGCGCGCATCAGATGGCGGTTAAAACCGCGCCTCAAGGCGACTGCGGTCGCCACAAGACCTGCCTCCGCAGGTCCACGCCCGCCTCGCGCCACACGATATCCGCCACAATTCGTTCATCCGCATCAACCGCCAGCCGTGCGGCCACCGTCATCGGAGGCTGGCGCTGGCTGCTCGGCGCCACGCTCGGCGCTGAGCGCGTAGTCCATCGCGCCCTCTTCGATGGGAACAGCGCGGCGCTGCTCCAGGCTCATGCGCCAGGTGTGGTTGAGGATGCTGACGTAGGCCTCATAGCGGCGGGCGGTATCGGCGTTAGGCAGGTAGCTCTCCAGAAAGCGCATCAGCGGTTGGTGATAGTGAACCAGCCAGTCGCGCGCGGTGGCGTCCATCCCGACATCGCGGCCCTCACGTTCGCTCAGCAAATACTTATGCACGTTGAGCTGCTGGTAGATGCGCCGAGCAGCCGCACGCGGCGCACGAGCGCCCAGCAGGTCGCGCACCCGCTGCGTATACCAGCGTGGGCGCAGCGTCGCAATCCGCAGTTCGTCTTGCGGAAGCTGCGTCGCTGGCCCCTCCTCATCATGGAACGCGCGCGGACGCCACAGCGTGTTGCGGCCCAGGTTGAGCGCGCCATAGCCGAGCGCGTTGAGCCGTTCGAGTCGCCGCTCCAGCGCCAGCAGCCCGCCCACACGCTCCTGGCGCTGCGTCTGGCGGTCGGCGCGCAGCCCGGCATAGCGCGAGAGGACGTAGAAGGCGTCGCCCTCGGTGATGAGCTGGGTGTCGTCGTCCAGCTCGCGCGCCAGGCGGATGTCCTCGGCCTGCCAGGTCAGTGATTCGACGAACGCATCGAGGTCCTGGCGTCGCAGCCCTTCGCTCAGCGACCCTGGCGCGACCTCGGCGGTCTCCGCGTCGGCCATCACCGCCGTCAAGCGCTGCCCGCTTAGGTCAATCAGCATATTGGCGAGCGAGGGATCGCCCCAGTAGACGCCCGCATCGTGCAGATCGGCCAGCAGTTTGGCGATGGCGTTCCAGAGCAGGCGCTTGTTGGCGTCGGTGAAGGG
>JAICSR010000208.1 GCA_025936795.1 Ktedonobacterales bacterium
GACACTGCGCGCATAGACGTTCAGCGCATGGTATGCCACATCAGACGGCATGGCGTCAAGGTTAGTCGCACCGGGTGAATATCTATTACTCATGAGAATCAAGCCATGAGAATCAAGGGAGTGGCTACGATCACGGGTAAGCGAACTGGAAGACGTGTGCGGGATACTTGGGATGTACGCGGCGGAAGAGTTGACGACGGTTCCAGGCGTAGACAAACAGCTTGACGGCGTCACGCAAGGCGCGCAGTGAGCGGGTGAAACAGCGCGAGCGCCAGACGAGTCGGGCGAGATAATGACGGAACTCCGCATTATCGCCCTCGACCGAGTAGGTCTGGCTCTTGTTGGGCAACGCCTCATGCTGGCCCGGGTAGTAGACGAGGTTCGTGGAGGCGGCCAGTTGGTCGGAGTAGTACTGAGCGGCGGAGGGCGCGGTATTGAGCAGGGCCTGGAGCCGCTCCGGCTCGCGGTCCGTGGCGATGTCGTAGGCGATGATGCAGCGGCTGGCGCGGTCTCCCTGCGTGATGAGGTAGACGCGCTGTTTTTTTGCCCCTCGTATGTGTACAACTCATCCAACTCCACGACCGGCAGCAGCGGATACCGTTGATCCTGGGGTGGGAGGGGCGGCGCAGCGGGCAATCTGGCGGCATAGGCCGCCACCCAGTTGGCGACCGTTTGGTGGACGACGCCCAAGTGCCGGGCGATGCGCCGTAGGTTCATCCCATCCACATACCACTCGATGGCTTGCCGCCGCAGCGCCTCATCGTACCCGTGGTGGACCGGATGGGGCGTGTACTTGCGCTGGCAGAAGGCGCAGAGGAAGCGTTGACTCCCCGAGCGATTGCGCCCCACCCGCAGTTGGCGGGTCGTCTGCTGACAGAACGGGCAGGTGATGATCTCTTCCCTACCTGCTACGCTACCACCCAACCGCTATCTTAGCCACTCCTGAATCAAGCCATGAGAATCAAGCTAGGAGATCTCGCATTATGATGGCCTCTTTGCCGAAACAACGTATTCGTACAGTTCCCGCTTCGAGGTGCGCTTGCGTATTATGGTGATCTGCGACTGTTCAAAGCCAGCTACTTCAAACATTGCTGCGAAGATGCGTTCCACAGGCAACACTACGTCGTAGAACTTTGAGTTGCCAACGATATAGTGGATAGACCCACCCGCCTGGACTAGTGGGAACAGTTCACTGAGATGCTGAACCATGTCATAAAAGTACTTATGCACATAGCGTGCGAGCAATGGACTTCGCTCGGAAATTTGATCGAGCAGTTGCGGGAAGCTATCGAGTGGAATATCGATTGGTAGCTCAGGAGTCCACTTATTCACTTTGCTCGTGGCAATTCCCCAGGTACCTCCTATCGCCTGCCAATCCATCTCTCCAGCCTCGCGCGCATCGGAAAGATAGCCGAGCCAATACATGTAGGGCCGCAATTCGCGTATATAGCTCATCCGATTGGGATATGGAGGCGATGTAATCACCTGCGTGTATCCCTCCAGGCTTAGCATCGACGTCAGGCGTCGAGCATCGCAGATCAGCATACGCGGCTCAGTCATGATTGCGCTCAGCGCTGAGACGCTGATGGTGTTTACTGCGCGGGTCCAGCTCTCGGCAACCCAATCCTCATCGCGGAGCAGTAAATCGAACATCGGAGTCGAGGATGCGCGCTTGAAGGACATGGATTGATGGCCAAAGCTCACATTCGCGTGCTCAATCATGACGCGACAGAATGCAACTTTGAGCAGGTTGACTGATCGCTCTGGCGTCTGTGCCTCGAGTTCGTGTATGCGCTGCATCATGCGCGATAGCGCCGCCAGTTTGGGGACGCTCCACCACTTTTCAATCTGGTGAATCGCAGGAGTCCACTGCGGAGCATCAAGCTCAAAGATAGTGGCATAGACGCTCCGAGCAGCTTCAGAAAAGCTCATGATATCGCTAGCACGGTATGTAGCTGTCTTGACCTGACTGAACCAGACAAGGAATGGGTTGATGTCGGTCGTGTCGCAATGAACACCCTGCTCCGCGCAGACGAGCGCCGTTGTTCCTGTTCCGCAAAATGGATCAAGCACTACTCGATGAGACGCTGCGCCGGAATGTAGGAGGTCGGCGACGAGATGGATGGAATATGCGGGAGTAAGACGCAGCCAACCATAGCGCGTATGGCTGAGATTGCCCCGATGGGTCAGATGTTCATGGGTTCCAATGTGCGCTTTCATGCGCATCTCCTATGCTGTGAGTAGCGCCGACAATACGTGTTCGACTGTCGCGCGCATGCGATCTGAATTGCGCGTCATGAATGCAGCCAGATCGTAGTCAACCACATCACGACAAAAGGTATAGGCGCTCGTCGTCGTAGCGCCGTTGAGCGTACCCGTGAGAATCAACCATCGCTCACGAGTATAGCGATCAACCAGTGTAGCGTCTATTTGTGTTGAGAGCAGGAACAAAACAGGCAAGTAGCGATGGAGGTAAGCATTCGCTGCGTTAGCGATGTCGGCGTTTTGACGCTTTGAGTCCATGCTCTTGTATCCCTGCCGCACCTCGAAGACAGCGCCCGATAGTGCAAGCGCAGGATCAATCAATAGCTTGCTTGAAGCTTCATTGAACCACTGACGTAGACGCTGTTGAGCATCGCGATTGCGCAGATGCCCCAGATCAATGCGCCCGTCCAGTGAGAGCATTCTGGACTTGCCTGTTGGAAGCGGCAGCTCGTAAGACCATCGAACTTCCTCGGATGTCAACCCAAGGTTATCCTGTAGAATTTCACGAAACAGCCGCTCACACCCAATGCCGATCTGCCGATAGATGGAGGTCATGCCTCCAGCGGCTCTATGCGCGGCATAGACCAGTGGGGAGTCTAGTCCTATCCAACTATAGAATGGGTCAGCATGGTAGAGGCTTTGAAACTCGTCGAGCGACAAGCCGCCTTTACCACCCTGACCAAGCGCTGGACGATAACCCGCACACTTTGCCACAGCATCCGCAAACAGGCGAAAGTAGCGGTCGTCTCTCTCGCCGATGTCAAAAGCATCGCTCGTATGGGATGGTGGGGTCATATGACTTCTTTCTCTGCGACAGCTCTGCCTCATACCTGGCGCATACTGCTAGCTATCCATGATTCAGAGAGACTGTCAATCGCTGGATGTGGTCGCTGGCGCATATATCTCTTCTATACTGCTTCTCGACGTGCGACAGGAAGGCAGGCGTCCTTTTGGGGTACACTGAAGGCTGATGCGGCGCAGGGCCGAAAGGAGAGACAGAAGAGCATGGCGACGACTGCCAGGGAGGTTTCTGCCATCGTGGCGACCCCCTTTACGAACACCCCACTCACCGACTTTAGCAACCAAGAGAACATCCGCGCGCAGGAAGAGGCGCTGCGCACGGTAGCCGCTGGTTTCGGCAAGACCTACCCACTGATCATCGCGGGCGAGCGCCGCATGACTGGCGAGACCTTCGCCTCCACCAACCCCGCGAACCCCAGCCAGACGCTGGCAATCTTCGCCAAAGCGGGCGTCGCGGAGGCGAATGAAGCGGTTGAGGCGGCACACAAGCGCTTCAAGACGTGGCAGTATACGCCCGCCGAGGAGCGCGCTGGCTACCTCTTCGCCGCTGCGCAGAAGATGCGTGAGCGCCGCTTCCAGTTCAACGCCATCGAGGTCTATGAGGTTGGCAAGAGCTGGGTCGAGGCCGACGCCGATGTCGCCGAGGCGATTGACTTCCTGGAGTTCTATGGCCGCGAGGCGCTGCGCCTGGCCGAGAAGCAGCCCATCACCCCGTTCCCTGGCGAAGAGAATGCGCTGCTCTACATCCCACTGGGCGTCGGCGCGATCATCCCACCGTGGAACTTCCCTGGCGCCATCATGATTGGCCTGACCTCCGCCGCGCTGGTCGCTGGCAACACCGTCGTGTTGAAGCCCGCCAGCGCCGCGCCGTGGATCGCGGCGACCTTCGTCGACCTGCTCGAAGAGGTCGGCGTGCCAGCGGGCGTGGTCAGCTTCACGCCCGGCTCTGGCGAGACGATGGGCGATGCGCTGACGCTGCATCCGCTGACCCGCTTCATCTCCTTCACTGGCTCGCGTGAGGTCGGCCTGCGCATCAACGAGATGGCCGCCAAACCGCAGCCGGGGCAGATCTGGGTCAAGCGCGCCGTGCTGGAGATGGGCGGCAAAGACGCGATTGTTGTGGATGAGACAGCGGACCTCGACGCGGCGGCGACTGCCATCGTCGCCTCGGCCTTCGGCTTCCAGGGGCAGAAGTGCTCGGCCTGCTCGCGCGCCATCATCGTTGACAGCGTCTACGATCAGGTGGTGGAGAAGGTGGTCGAGCGCGCCCGTACCCTCAGCGTCGGCGACCCCTCCGAGCGTGCGACCTACATGGGGCCAGTGGTGGACGCCAGCGCCCAGCGTAAGATTCTCGACTACATCACCGTCGGCAAAGAGGAAGGCAAGCTGCTGCTCGGCGGCGAGAAGTTGGAGCGCGACGGCTACTTCATCCCGCCAACCATCTTCGGCGAGATCGCGCCCAACGCGCGGCTGGCGCAGGAGGAGATCTTCGGGCCGGTGCTGGCGTGCATCCGTGCGAAGGACTTCGACGACGCGCTCGCCATCGCCAACAACACGGAGTTTGGGCTGACCGGCTCGCTCTACTCGCGCGACCGCGAGCGCCTTGCCCGCGCGCAGCGCGAGTTCCACGTCGGCAACCTCTACTTCAATCGCAAGAGCACGGGCGCGATGGTTGGCGCGCATCCGTTCGGCGGCTTCAACATGTCTGGCACCGACTCGAAGGCTGGCGGACGCGACTATCTGCTGCTCTTCACGCAGGCCAAGGCGGTCTCCGAGAAGATCAGCTAATCTGGCGATGCAGCTTCACGAGCGCACGGCGACAGGGCAGTGGGAGATTCCCGCCGCCCTGTTCGTCTATCTTCAGTGATCTTCGTCGGCTTGTGCCTGCGCGGCGAATTGTGCGTTATATCGGTGGATGGTGAAGGATTGGCGCCGCGTTTCGGAGGGGAACGGGCGCCAGGCGGTGAAAGGAACGTGCAGACATGGCGCGCGTGGACATCAAAGGCGAGCAGCATCCGGTCAGCGAGGTCTTCAGCGAGCGCTATGCTTTCGTCGTGCCGCCCTACCAGCGCCCCTACGCCTGGACCACTGAACACGCCAGCGAACTCTTTGACGACCTGCTGGGCTATCTGGGCGACTCCTCCGCGTCCGTCGACGAGCTAAATCCCTACTTTCTCGGTAGCATCGTGCTCATCAAAGGCGATCGGCCAGAGGCGCAGATCGTGGATGGGCAGCAGCGGCTCATCACCCTGACGATTCTGCTGGCGGCGCTGCGAGCCGTGGTGCCAGCTGAGTACGCCGAGAGCATCACGCGGCGACTCTATGAGCCAGCCGACCCGCTCAACAACATCCCCGCGCGCTATCGCCTGCGCCCGAAGGAGCGCGACGCCGCCTTCTTCCAGCAGTTCATCCAGAGCGAGAACGCTATCCAGCGCATGCAGGGGCAACTGCACACCGAGCTGACCGAGAGCCAGCGCAATATGTATGAGAATGCCTCGCTCTACCTGCGGCTGCTGCGTGAGATGCCCGAGGAGCGGCGCGTGCGGCTGGCGCAGTTTGTGGCGCAGCGCTGCCTGCTGGTGGTCGTCTCAACTCCCGACCTCAGCTCAGCCTATCGCATCTTCTCCGTGCTCAACGACCGTGGGCTTGACCTCTCGTATGCTGACATCCTCAAAGCGGAGGTGATTGGGCAGCTCGCCGAGGTGGAGCAGAACGAGTACACCCTGCGCTGGGAGCAGGTGGAGGAATCGCTGGGGCGCGAGGCGTTCAACGATCTGATTGGCCACATCCGCTCGATCTATCGGCGCACGCGGCGGCGCGGCGACATCCTCGATAGCTTCCGGCAGGATGTCATCCCCGCGCTGCACAATTCACGCCGCCTGATAGACGAGGCGCTCGTCCCGTATGGCTCAGCATTCTATGTCATCCTGAATGCCGCCTATGAACATCAGGACACGACGCTGGCGGCGAAGATCAACCAGACATTGCGCTGGCTCAACCGCGTTGACAACGCGGACTGGGTTCCGCTGGCGCTGATGTATCTGCATCGCCATCACGATCAGCCCGAGAAGCTGGCGCGCTTCTTCGCCGACCTGGAGCGCCTCGCCGCCTCGCTGATGATCCGCCGCCAGTATGCGAACAAACGCGAGCAGCGCTACTGGCGCATTCAGGCGATCATCCGCCAGGGCGCCGACCTCGCGGACCCCGATTCGCCACTGCAACTGACCCCGCACGAGCGCGAGGAGACGATTCAGACGCTCGGCGGCGAGGTCTATCTGATGGCGGCGTCGCCGCGCAACTACCTCTTGCAGCGGCTCGATAGCGCGCTCGCGGGTTCCGGCGCGACCTACGATCAGAAGGTCATCACGGTGGAGCATGTGCTGCCGCGTAACCCGCCCGCGAAGAGTGAGTGGACGGACTGGTTTCCGTCGCCTGCGCTGCGCGCCCGCTGGACGCAAAAGCTCGGTAATCTGGCGCTGCTCTCGCGCGTCAAGAATATGCAGGCCGAAAATTACAGCTTTGCCGTCAAGAAGAAGACCTACTTCGCGACCAAGGATGGCGTCTCGCCCTTTGCGCTGACCACGCAGGTGCTGCGTGAGCAGGAGTGGACGCCGCAGGTCGTCGAGCGCCGCCAGCGGGAGCTAATCGGCATGCTGGCGCAGGTCTGGCGCCTCTGAGCGCCTCTGAGCGCCATGGAGCGACCACGCGCAACAGCGACGCGCGTTACGGCGTATTATTGACGTATCGGCGACTCCCGATGGGCGGTTGCCCGCTGAAGCTTCTTTGATCTTCTCGCCACGACGCCCAAACCAGGCAAGGGAGCGTATCACATGATGACACCACCGCAACCGCAGACCGAGGACATCAGACGCGACCTCCAGGCGACGCTGGC
>JAICSR010000202.1 GCA_025936795.1 Ktedonobacterales bacterium
ATTGCGCAAAAGGGCCTTGCGCGTCGCGACGGAATCTGTATACTTGCCCGCAACAAGCGCACGTTTTTGGCTCCCAAGATGGGCGTAGAGGCGCACGCTGCGACCAGCGGATGACCGCAGGGGAGGCAGGCCATGTTGGCGAAAGTGGCGGGGCTGCGCGTGGCGACACGACGGCTGGCGCTGGCCGGGCTGGTGGGCTGCCTGGGGCTGGCGATAGGGCTGGCGGGATGCAGCGGGACCGGCGCGACGCCAGGCGGTGGGACGACAAACGCGCCCACTGCGACGGCGACCGCGACTCCCCAGCCGACGACCTGTACGCAGGTTCAGGGATTCACCAGCGCAAGCGGCCTGACGCTGCCCAATATAGAGCTTCCGGCGGGGGCCATCGCGCCTGCGCCCACGACCAGCTTTGGCGGAACGGGTCAGTACACCATCAAGACGTACACCGTCTGCGTTCCCAACAACACCAGCGATCTGGTCGTCAGCACTGGCAAGGGGCCTGAGCCACTGGCGCACCTGCTCTCATTCTATGGCTGGGACGCCTGGACCTGGGAGACCTTATCCAACAGCGGCGACGGCCACGAAGCGTGCGCTGGCTCCTGCTTTGCCTTCAATTTAGATAACGTGACAACGGGGTCGTTCAGCGGCGCGCCGCGCTTCCTCTCGCTGGAGAACGTAACGCCGCTCGCCAATGGCCTCGTGACCTTCACGCTCAAGCTGGCGCAGGCGCCAGAGCCGACCTGTGGCAGTATGTTCGACACTGCGGATATGGCAGTCTATGGGCATGCGCCAGAATATGTCCTTTACTATGCTATTGGCGGGCCGGGCGCAAGCATTCAGATGGAGTGGCCACCGATGACGCGGCTCGTCGGCAATTCCACACCCAGCACGGTCGGACAGGACCTCTGCAGCGCAGGCACAGCCGCCACGGTCAAAGCCTTCATGGATGCCCAGTTCTCGTCACACCACGCCACCAGCGTCGCATGCACAGCGAACGGCAATGACTGTTGGAATTTAGGTGGTACGACTGTGACCATGAACATCACGTCATCCGGTGACTGGATGCTGAGCATGCCGCGTCCGCAAATGCCAACGGGGTGAGTCTCTGCAAGCGGAGCGGGCGCCGTTACTCCTCTCATGGGAACGGCGCCCCGCGCCATCACACGCTGAGCCGCCCGAAGACCACCGCCACGACCACTGCGACCGAGATGGCCACCACGATGATTGGCTCCCACGTCGTTCCCGTTTTGAAGCGCCAATGGCGATTGGGGGGGAATCCATAGCGCACATGCGAGGGCCAGAGCCACGGCACGCCGCCCTCGGTCAGGCTGTCGGCCACCAGATGCAGGAAGTAGCCGATCATCAGCCCGCCAAATGCGATGCCGACGCCCGGCGCGAGGAAGCCCGCCGGGTTGACGCCTGAGCCGAGCGCCTCGCCGGTCGCCGTCAGGCCGAAGTGGAAGAGCGCCAGCCCCAGCGCATACTGCGCCGCCCAGATGATCGCGCCGACGACACCCAGCCCGATGAGGCTGTGGAAGAAGGTGCGATGCCCGGCGAGGTGCTGAATCCCACGGCTGATCGGCCCCAGCTTCTGGCCGAGCGTGCTGCGCGCGTTGTCAATGTCGGGCGTCAGCGCGCCGAGCGCCGCGAAGCCATAGAAGATCGCCTTCTCCGCCACCAGATCGAGTGTCACTGGCGCGCCACCAAACAGCGATGGCCCCGCGACATGCGTGGCGCTGGCGATGACGACGGCGCCCGCCAGGCCAAAGACCACGTGGGATGGACCTCTCAACGCAGACTCCTCACTGCTGATGGAGCGATGGCCCTCACCCCCAACCCCTCTCTCAGAGGGCGAGTGGAGCGAGAAGCGTCAGCTCGCGCGGTGGCGCTTGCGCACGCAAGCGCCACCGCTATTCTATGCCAGAGCGCGTGAGTCACGCCACCGCAGTAGGAGTCGCGGTGGGGTCTACAAACTGCTGACTGCCCGGCGTCGCATTGCCCGCACACATATGACCGTTGACCTTGGCGCGTGGCGTGGTATACTGTGGGTGTCGCGGACGTGGCTTACGCCAATCGTGCCAGCAACGCCCGCCATCCTGCCCGGCGTGACCCACCAACACGCATGTGGCGTTCCGCAGTCTTGGTTCCATTTCGTGCGCGCCATTGTGCGTCATTCGCGTCTCTCATGCGCCCAACGAGCGGGGCAATGCAGGCCACCATCATCCTGCCCACCCCTGCGACATGGCGCACTGCGCAGCCCGGCTCGCCCGCGCCGGAGTTCGCGCGCTGCGGACGAAAATATCTTGACGCTGGGATGAGCGCTGGCCAGTGAATTGCGCTGGTGAGATGGAGAGCGTGTCAACGAGCGCGCTCATCTGGGCGATGGGTTGCCAGCAGCTTATACTTGCTGGTATAACAAAGGGGGACCACCCAGGCTAGTGTGTGCGTTTTGAGCGCCCTGCCTCGTCTGATGCTTTAGATGCGACTCTCTTGCTCTAGCGTCTTACCGCCAGGCGTACAGGCAGCGCCAGAAGCGCGCCTCTCACTCCGTCATCACTGGCGCTTCAGTTCGCTCGAATCATGGCTACACGCCAACGCGACGAACGCCATACCGTTATTTGGGACTACGACAGCGCTCGCTGGCTCTGGCCTCACAGGCCTGCAGTTCAAGCCGTGGGACGTTGTCACGAATGCACGCGGGGCCTGCCGCCATAGAGTCTGCGGCGCTTATGCCCCGATGCACACCGATCGATGCGCGCCTCTGCGTCTGCGCTACGACGGTTCTCAGCAGGGCGCTACGCTCGCTATGAGCGCGTCTTAAGATACGCCACGATATGCGGTCAGACGCTCTCCAATGGCACAGCGGCGCGCGAACATCGGCGCTGGCGCAACAATGCAAGGCGCCTGCTCTTGTGGGATGATGTGTGGCGCTTCGTGGGTTTGCGGCGACAGAACATTGGGTCTATTGCTCGCGCGCTCGCCAGGGATGACGCGCGCACTATCAATCGGCGCTCACCTATCGCCCAAAATGGTCCAAGATGGAGACGTCACACAGCGCTGCCACACGAGCGTCTGGAGCCAGTAGCGCGCTCCCGAACGTCCAATACGTCCGCTCCGGCGTCCATCCAACGATCCAAATGGATTCAGGCGGTCCGGCCAAGATAAGCGGATTCCAGGAGATTCCAGGAGATTCGAGACATTTCCAGCCTGGTATGCGCGCTTCACAGAAGCGCAAGGCGCGCGGCGCAACTCGGCCTGCTCACAGCGCTCGTGACACATGAGCGGAGCAGACGCCGAACGCTCGCGGCCCTGTCGTACTCAACCGCACCCAATCGTGATCAACCTGACCTTATTGTTCACCTACCCACAAGCGCGCACGTAGAGCGTCCCCTGATGGTGGCCGCGCGGAGCAGCGCAGTTGATTTTGTCGTTACGTCCATCGCAGTGTCGCTCTATGCGGACGCGACGCGCCTGAATATGCCGTCTCGATCCGCTGTATCGCGATAGGTATGTGTTTGCAGGAGGCCTCTGTGCCAGAGAATCAGGATTCCCTTCTACCCCCTCGCCGGACCACCCGTGCGCGGAAGACATCAGCGCCCACAGGCGCCGAAACCTCTGCGCAGACGTCGGCCCTCCTCTCTACTTCGGCGGATGAGAACGCGGCCGCTGAGAGCGCCGCGCCACGCCCGCGCGCCACTCGCGCGCGCCGCAGTAGCGCCACCTCTGCGGTCCAGTCTGCTCAGGATGAGACCACCAGCGCGCAGCCCGTGACGCAGCCGACGGCGAGCGATGCGCCCGCCGCGCCGACACGCCGCCGCGCCACACGCGCCGCTGCGCCCTCAGCCATGCCTTCAGTGGAAACGTCCGCCGAAACGGCTGCGGAGGCGCCCGCACGGCCCGCCGCGCGGCGCAGCGTCCGCGCCAGCCAGCCGACGCCAGCCGTGCAGGCTGAGCCGACAGCGCCAGCCGAGAGCGCGCCCGTATATAGCGAGCGGCAGCCCGAGCCGATGAGCGCCGGGGCAAGCTACGACGCGCCCAGCGCTGGAGCCGAGGCAGGTGAGACGCCCGCTGCGCCGCTGCGCCGCCGCTTCGATGTGCGCCCGCGTGCGCCCTATGGCCGTGCGACCGCGCCGCAAGACATGCCGCCAGCGGAGCGCTCGTATAGCCAGCCAGCCGCTCCCATCGCGAATGGAACGAATGGCGCGAATGGTTCACAGGGTGGCCAGCCGCCGGTCGGCAGGGGCGCGCCGAGCGGCGGCACACGCGGCGCGGTTCCCTATTCGCCGGGTGGGCGTGGCGGCGAGCATCGTGGACGTAGCGATGCAGGTCGCCAGCAGCCGCGCCAGCCGCAATATCCGCCGCAGGGGCAGCCCTATCCCACGGGAAACTATCCCGCTGGGCAGCGGCCCTCTGGACGCGACGACCAGCGCGGCGGCCAACCATACACCGTCTACTCGCCTCCTGCTGCGCCCTACGCGCCCGCCGACCCCTACGGCCAGCGTGGGCAGCGCGGCCAGCAGGATCAAGCGCCGCGTGGCTCACGCGCTCGTGGCAGCCAGGGCTATCCGCAGCAGGGCCAGAACCAGGGCGGCTACGCCGATGCGCCCTCGCAGGGACGTGGCTACCCGCAGGATCGCCAGGACCCACGCGACCAGCGCCGCCAGGGCGGCCGCCACAATGATCAGGGCTATCCGCAGCAAGGCCAGAATCAGGGCGGCTACCCACAAGATCGACAGGATCGGCGTGGCGCGCCGGCAAACACACGCGGGCAGTCGGGCCGAGGCCAGGCGGGACGGGGCCGCGAGCAGATGCCGCTGCCGCCGCTCTACACCAATCCCAATGCGAACGCGCCCATAGACCCGCGCTATGCGCCCTATGCGCCAGTCAACCCGCCGCGCAACCAGCCTGCGCCGCAGCAGCATGCCCGCACCGTCGAGGTCGCGGGGATGGTGTTCCCCTCGGGCCATGGCGCTGCGACCGCCGACATTCTCGACGAGCGCACGCTACAAACCAACGGGCGCATCACGCTCGACGATATGCGCCGCTGGGGGCTGCGCTCAGGCGATGTCATTCGCGGACAGGTCGAGGAGCGCGGAACTCGTCGTTCGCTCGTCGCGCTCGACTCAGTCAATGGCGAGGAGCCAGAGGCGGCCCGCGAGCGCCCGCACTTCGATCAGTTGACGGCGACCTTCCCCGACCGGCGGGTCCGGCTGGAGCAGAGCGCCCGCCCAATCTCCGCGCGCATCATTGACCTGTTTGCGCCGCTGGGCTTCGGCTCACGCGCGCTGATCGTCGCGCCGCCCAAGACCGGCAAGACGACACTGATCCGCGAGGCGGCGGAGTCGGTGCTGCTGGGCTACCCGGATGCGGTGGTGATGGCCGTACTGGTGGGCGAGCGCCCCGAAGAGGTGACGGACCTGCGCAGCCGCCTGGAGCCGCGCGGTGGCCACGTCTACGCCGCCAGCTTCGATGAGAGCACTGATCGGCACGCATGGCTGACACAGGTGGCCGTGGAGCGCGCCAAACGTGTGGCGGAGTCAGGGCGCGACGCCTTCATGGTGCTCGACTCGCTCACCCGTCTGGCGCGCGCCGAGAATCTCGCCTCGCGTGGCGGCGGGCGCACGCTCTCTGGTGGCATTGACGCGCAGGCGCTCGATACGGGCCGCCGGGCCTTCGGCGCCGCGCGCAACCTCGAAGAGGGTGGCAGCATCACCATCCTGGCGACCTGCCTGGTAGACACCGGAAGCCGACAGGACGATGTGGTCTATGAGGAGTTCAAGGGAACCGGCAACATGGAGCTGCACCTCTCACGCGAGCTGTCGCAGCGCCGCCTCTTCCCATCGGTGGATGCCGTCAAGTCTGGCACCCGCCGCGAGGAGTTGCTACTGACGCCCGAAGAGCTACGCGGGGCCACCACGCTGCGCCGTCTGCTGGCCGACAAGCCAACGCAGGCCGCGACGCAGTGGCTGCTCGACGCGATGGAGCGCACGCCCTCCAACGCGACCCTGCTCAACGCCATCGAGCAGCAGACCGGTGTGCGCGCCCGCTAATCGTCTGCTAATCGCCGAAGTCCCCTCCATTCCCACATCGGGAGTGAGGGGACTTTGCGCGTTCTGGGCCAGCCATGAGGCCCAAGAGAGCATCCGCTATGAGCCATACCGACCGACTGCTGGCGATTGTGCTAGAATTGCAGGCGCATCGCTGGCGACGCGCCGAGGACCTGGCGCGCACGCTGGAGACGAGCAAACGCACCATCTATCGCGATCTGGTGGCGCTGGGGCAGGCGGGCGTGCCGCTCATCTCCACGCCGGGGCGCGGCTATACGCTGGTCGAGGGCTATTTTCTGCCGCCAGTCAGCTTCACCGCCGACGAGGCGACCATCCTCTCGCTAGGCGCCGATGTGATGGCGCAGAGTTTCGACGCGCAGTATCGCGCCGCCGCCCAGAGCGCCGCCAGCAAGATCACCGCCGCGCTGCCGGAGCGGCTGCGGGTGGATGTGGCCGCGCTGCGCGAGCGCATCCTGGTGGGGGCGGATGGCGCGGCGCTCCAGCCGGAGGTCGCGGCGACGCTACGTGCGCTGCGCGGCGCCGTGATTGCCTGCCAGCGCGTCCGTTTCCGCTACTACACGCGCTACCGCTCTACCAACGGAGCCAATCTCGCTGACGCAGACAACGACGACGACACCCCGCTCTGGCGCGAGGCGGATCCCTACTCACTCGCGCGCATCCGTGGCGCCTGGTATCTCAACGCCTACTGCCATCTGCGCAAAGACCGACGCAACTTCCGGCTAGAGCGCATCGAGGGGCTGACCCTGCTCGATCAGCGCTTCTCGCCGCCTGCGGGTCGTGAGCGGCGCCCACAGCGTCCAGATGTGACGGAAGGCGACGAGGCGCGCATCCAGTTCGATGCGCAGGCTGCACGCTGGGCGCGTGAATCGCCCTCGTTCTTCACCACGGC
The DNA here is from genome assembly GCA_025936795.1 of Ktedonobacterales bacterium. GTDB lineage: Bacteria > Chloroflexota > Ktedonobacteria > Ktedonobacterales > JADMIN01 > JAKAIY01. The sequence goes on from JAICSR010000202.1 coordinate 6,958, forward strand.
CCAGGAGGAGACCGCCGATGGTGGGCTGCTTGTCACGCTGCGTGTGCGCCGTCTGGACGAGATCATCCAGTGGCTGCTGGGCTGGGGTAGCCATGCGCGCGTGCTTTCGCCCCCCGCGCTGCATCAGCGCATCCGCGACGAGGCGGCGGCGACGCTGCTGCTCTATCAGGCCGGCCCTGCGCCAGGAGGCGCCTGAAACCTCCCACGCCAGCGAATTGTGACGAATTTCGGCGCGCGGCAA
>JAICSR010000165.1 GCA_025936795.1 Ktedonobacterales bacterium
GCCCCAGCTTATCCGCCGCCGCCAGCGCCTCCGTACAGGTCGTCGGCGTGGTCACGTAGTCGGGCATGGCGAAGGTCTGAACGGCAGGCTGGGTCGCCTGGGGTGGCGAGGAGGCCGCGCCCAGCGTTGGCAGATGGCTCGTCAGCGCCAGCACCAGGATGCAACTGACCAGTAGCACCACCGCGACGGCGCCGATGATGGCGGCGATCAGTCCACCATTGTGGCGCTGCTCTGGCTCATCGTCGAAGCGACGTGGCGCGCCGATGCGCGGCTGCGTGCCACCAGCCGCCTCCCACGGACGTGTCGGCGCGGCGACGGGCGCGCCACCGAACTCGTTGAAGCCACCATAGTTATCGTAGGCCGGTGGGCCGTCAAACGTCGGCTCATCGTAGCCGCCATACTGCGCAGGCCGACCGTTGGCCGACAGTGGTGGCCGCGCGCTACCGCGCGGCCCGCTGGCTGGCCCCGCCGAGCCGTAGCCTGCGCCGCCATAGACGCCCTGGCGTGGACCAGAGGACCGGGCGCCTGGCCGCGCCGCCGGGTTCTCATACATCTCGCCGCCATAGCCGCGTCCCGCCGCCGCCTCTGGCCCGCTCATGCGGCGCACGGGCGAGCGCAGGAAGTTCGTCAGCGTGGCGGCCAACTCATCGCCATCACGATAGCGCGCGGCTGGGTCTTTCGAGAGGCACTTCAGGATGATGCGCTCCAGTGTTGGCGAGATCTGCGGATTGAGCGCGCTCGGCGGCTCTGGCTCCTCCTGGATGTGCTTCATCGCCACCGCGACTGGCGTGTCGCCGTCGAAGGGGGTCTGGCCAGTCAGCATCTCATACATCACGATGCCCAGCGCATAGACATCCGCCGCTGGGCGCACCCTCTCGCCTTGCGCCTGCTCTGGCGCGTAATACTGTACGGTTCCCAGCGTCATGCCGGTGGTGGTGAGGCGCTCGGCGTCGGCGTCCTTGTACATGCTGGCGATGCCGAAGTCGGTCAGCTTGACCAGCCCATCGTCATTGACCATGATGTTCTGCGGCTTCACATCGCGATGGACGATGCCGCGCCGATGCGCCGCGCCCAGCCCCAGCGCCACCAGCCGCGCGATCTCCACCGCGCGCTCGATCGGCAGCGTGCCGCCGCGGCGCTTGAGGAAGCGGCGCAGGTCCATCCCGTCAATGTATTCCATGACGATGTAGTAGCTATCGGCGCTCTGGCCATAGTCGAAGACCTGCACGATGTTGGGATGTTGGAGAGCGGAGGCGGCGCGCGCTTCGCGCTGGAAGCGGGTGACGAACTTGGGGTCGTTGCTATAGACTTCGCGCAGCACTTTGACCGCCACCAGGCGGTCCATCATCTGCTCATCTACGGCTTTGAAGATCGTCGCCATGCCGCCGCGGCCAATAGGCTCTTCGAGGCGGTAGCGCCCGCCGATGATCTCTGGTGACTCCATACATCTCCCAACCGCAGTGGCCGCGCCGCACGCCAGCAGCGACAGCTGGATCAGTGGCGGGCAGGCGAGACGGATGCGGCGCTGGAGGCCAGCTTCCGTGACGCCAGGGCGATGCGTAACGAATAAGACCGCAATGAACGAGAAGCCCCAGCTATTCGCCCGTGGCACACGCCTAATCTATCGTGCGGCGCGGCGGGTGTCAAGCGGGCGCACGCACAGATGATTGGCGCGCAAAAGATGCAGCTACGCTCGCATCTCGGAGTGTACCACACCCTTGCGCGCAGGTGAACGCGCGGCCCCCAATACGCCTAGCGCTCCAGCAATCCCTCAGTGAAAGTGTACGCGGTCTGTGTCACTGGAACAGTGACGCGCGTCACAGCGATGGGCCAATGGCGCGCAACTGGCGCGCAACTGGCGCGCAATTGCTCGATGTATCAGGCATACACTATGCGCCGAGCGCCGATGACCTGGAATGTCGCGCTCCCCCTCCTCGCATTGCGCATTCTCGTGCTATGCTTGAGTTGCAGACGGTGAAGGAAGCCCCGGCGCTCGCCTGATGCGTGCGCAGCTTCTTCTACCGACGCATGCCTGGCGCCTGGCGCCCCAGCGACGCCTGGAGAGGTGTGATGCGACATGGAACGCATGCTCAGCCCTCACGGCATCAAATTTGAACATCAGCACATGATTCAGCGGCGGCGCTGCTCGATCTGCGAACGGAAACTCGAGCAGACCGCCTTCTATCTGACCGAGGGCGACGACGCGCCAGAGCCGCAGCAAGCCTGGTTGCTCTGCGCCCCGTGCAACACCGCCGTGCAGGCCGAACTCAGCCGCTCCGAGCTGCAGTCACCTGTACGCACGCGCGTCGCCGTTGGCATCGTCGCCAGCTCGCGCAGCCCCGAAAACCGCGCGAAGTGGTGGCAGGAACGCTTCTGGGATGAACTCGACGACCGCAACTGGAATCGGATCATCATCTGGTTCATCATGATCGTCGCCTTCGCGCATGTCGGATTCTTCCTGCTGCTCGCGCTCGTCCCGCTCATCTTCCAGTAGCGCTGAGCCAGGCCAGCGTCTCGCTGCGCGTCGGCGGATTCGCGCCCGCTCGCGCGCAGGTCAGCGCCGCCACCGCCAGGGCCCAGCGCAGCGCCGCCGCCAGCGCCTCGCGGTCGAGCGCCATCAGCGCGTCGCGGCTGGTTGCGCCACGCTCCACCAGCGCGCTGAGCAGGCCCGCTGCGAAGGCGTCACCCGCGCCCACTGTATCGGCGATGGCGACGCTCGGCGCGGGCTGACGTAGCGTCACGCCGCTGGCCGAGACGAGCGCGGCTCCCTGCGCGCCCAGCGTCAGCGCCACCAACGCCGGGCCGCGCGCCACATAGCGCGCCGCCACCGCCAGTGGGTCCTCACGCTCAGCGCCCGGCTCCAGCCAGGCGAGATCAGCCAGGCTGAGCTTCAGCACATCGGTCCGTGCGATGAAATGATCGAGCGTCGCGCGATAGGCTGGCGCGTCGGCGACCAGATTCGGGCGGACGTTGGGATCGAGCGAGAGCAACGCCTGCCCGCGCAGTCGCTCGGCCACCGCGCGAATGGTCAGCGGCGTGATGCCACGCAGCAGGCTGATCGAGCCGATGTGCAGCGCAACTGTCTCATCGTAGAGCGTGGCGGGCAGCTCCGCGAGGGTCAGCAGCGTGTCAGCGGCGCCATCGCCGTAGAACGCGAACGCCGGCTCAGCGCCGCTCTCCGCCTGCCCCTCCGCCTGCCCCTCGGCTGGCAGGACGAAGGCCAGCGTCGTGCGCCCCGGCGCCATCACCAGCGCATCCAGCCGCACGTCCTCAGCACGCAGATACGCGCGGATGCGGCGGCCAAAGTAGTCGTCGGCCAGCTTCCCCGCGAAGGCCGCTGAAACGCCCAGTCGCGCCAGCCCCACCGCGACATTCAGGATGGAGCCGCCCGGCGCAAGGCGAAATCCCGCCGTCGCAGCGGTCGCACCAGTCGCATCTGGCGCATCCGTCGCGGCGCCCGGCGTCGGCGCCGCGATGGGCAGCAGGTCCATCAACCCCTCGCCCAGACAGGTGATCACACGCCGCGCGCTGGTCATTGGCTACCCCCTTCATGATGCGCCCATCACGCGCCCATCACGCCGCGCACGCTCATCTCTACTGGATTGTGCGCCAGTTCGCTTTGTGATGCAACGCTGGGCTTGTATACTCAGTATTACCTGAGTGGCGCCCGCCAGACCGGCGCCCAGGCAGGCGCCCTGTGTGGCGTCCAGCGGGAGAATAGCGCATGAGCAGTTCGTCGGTCGCGCCGCCATCGTCGGTCGCGGGCGGGGTCGCCAGCCCACCGCCCTATTACGCCACCCTGGTCGTACGCGGCCCGGCCTGGCGCAGCCGGTTCGCGCAGGGCGACCAGATTCCGCTCTTCCGGCCAGAGACGCACATCGGCAAACTCGCGTCCAACGACATCATGATTACCGACCCCTTCGCCTCGCGCATCCATGCGGTCATCCGCTGGACGCCGCAAGGCTACCTCATCGAAGATTTGCGCTCGACCAACGGCACATTTCTCAATGGCCAGCGCATCACCGGTCCGACGCTGTTGCAGCCCGGCCAGGTGATTCGCATCGGCCAGACGGAGCTGACCTTCTACGCCCTCCAGGGCCAGGGACGCGCCGCTATCGGCTACGCTGCCCCTGCCGCGCCGATGGCGCCTGCGCCCATTGCAGCGGCGCCATTCCAATATGTGGATCGCGGTCTGCCCGCCGGTCAGGGCATCGGCGGCTGGATCGGCCTGGAGTGGCGCAAGCACTACTGGAAGGTGCTGCTGGTCGGGCTGATCTTGCTGTTTGGCGCCGAATATCTGCTCAGCGTCGTCGGCCAGTCAGCCCTGCTGCTCGTCATCCCGCTGGCCGCCGCGCTGATGCCTGTCACCTTCTTCATCTACTGCTGGGACAGCGATTATCTCTCTGACATGCCCCGCTGGATTCCCTGGGGCGCATTCATCAGCGGGGCCGTGCTGGGCGTCACGCTGGCCTTCATCCTGGAGATGATCTTCGTCAACGGCGACTCACTCGGCGCCTCAATGGCAATTGGTTTCATCGAGGAGAGCTGTAAAGCGCTGGCCGTCGTCTGGTTCCTGCGCAGCCGCCGACTGCGCAGTGAGATTGACGGCGTGATTCTCGGCGCCGCCGCTGGCGCCGGATTCGCCACGCTCGAAACGACACTCTACGCCGTCACCGCCTATTTCAACGGCTTTCAGGATGGCGGCGGCATCGCGGCGGTCAACCAGACGCTGCTGCTGCGTGGGCTGCTGGCAATCTTCGGCCACGTCACCTGGACGGCGATCATCGTCGGCGCCGTCTGGCGCGACCGTGGCCAGCGCAGCTTCCGGCTGACGTTCGGCGTCATCCTGGCGTTCGCCATCGCCGTCACGCTGCACGGCGTCTGGGATGGCGTTCCTGTGGTTGGCATGCTGATCTCCGGGGTGATCGGCCTCTGGCTGATTCGCTTCTTCCTGCGCGAGGCTGTCGCCCGCGAGAAGTTTGGCGCGTTCGCTCCACCGCCGCCACCACTGCTCGTGGCGCTGATCACGTACCTCTTCCATCCGTTCCGCGATCCAGTTCCCCGGCCCGCCGCGCCACCCGCAGGCTCGTTCACAGGCTCGTGGCAGATCGCCCCCGCCGCGCTCGCGCCATGGGGAGCGCCACCCGCCGCGCCCTATCCGCCACAGCCCTACCCGCAGCCCTACCCGCCATCCTACGCGCCCGCCGTGCAGTCCTACGCGCCTCCGCAACTGCCGTCGCGAGTGTGCGTCAATGGCCACACGACCACCGACCCCGCCGCGCGCTTCTGCCGTGTCTGTGGCGCGCCGCTGAGCGGGTAGGCGTCGGCGCCGCTGCATGTACGGCGCGCGGGTAGTACAATGCAGGCGCGAGGAGCGTTGCAGACACGGCTCAATAGACTCCGGAAAGACCCCAGAAAGACCTCAGTAGGAGCAGCGCGATGCCGAAACAGCCGAGACAGCCCGCGCCACCCGATGACCAGCAGCCAGGCAACGCCGGGCCACAAGATGTGCCACTCGACCAGCAAAACATCGCGGCGGAGCTTCCGCAAGACGCCCAGCGCCGCCTGACTGAGATGCGCGGCGACGGCGGGAAGCGCAAACTCTTCACCAGCGACCTCTCCGTCAACGAACTGGCGCTGATCCACGAGGCCGGATTCGAGCCGGTTGGCATGGTCGTTGGTTCCAGCATCTATCACATCGGCTGGCAGCCCAACTACGTCGCCTACGGTGGCTTTGGCATGGGCTATGTCTATCAGGATCAGGAACTCGATACGCTAACGGCGGCCAAATACCAGGCGCGTGAGCTGGCGATGTCGCGCATGGAGGCCGAAGCTGATGCGCTAGGCGCCGATGGCGTGGTGGGCGTGCGGCTGACGGTTGGCCAGTTCGCATGGGGCGCCGACCTGGCCGAATTCATGGCGATTGGCACAGCGGTGCGCGCCCGCCAGGCGTCCACCGGAGCAAGCGGAGCCAGCGTCGGGACCAGTGGAAGCTTTCGCACCAAGTTTGGCAAGCCCTTCACCAGCGACCTCTCCGGCCAGGAGTTCGCCACGCTGCTCAAGGCGGGCTATCGGCCACTGGGGCTGGTGATGGGCGTCTCGGTCTATGCCGCCTACCAGAACGGCTACGAGTTCCAGATGATCTCCGGCTGGACGTATGGCTGGACGGGCATGGGCGCGATTGGTGGCGGCGGCCTGGGCAGCTATAACCAGGAGGTCGCGCACTTCACCGACGCGATGTACGCCACCCGCAACCTGGCGATGGGGCGACTGCACCGCGAGGCGGAGGAGCTGGGCGCTGAGGGCATCGTGGGCATGCGCGTGGAGGTCTCGCCGTCGCTCTCGAAAGATGATCCAGAGTTCTGGAACGAGATCAACGAGCGCGACGCCGGCATGCCTGCGAACCACTGGCGCACCTTCCTCGTAGACATGTTCACCATCGGCACAGCGGTCGCCCCGCTCGGTGCGGAGCATCAGATCGCGCCGCCGCAAATGATCGTCATGCTCGATAAATGAGCGCGCGAACCCTCCCCCCTGGCCCCTCTCCCAGCGGGCGCGGGAAAGCGGCAAAAGCCCCTCTCCCGCCGCAGCGGGGGAGGGGCTGGGGAGGGGGCGAGGGACAGGAGGAGATGCGGCCCATGGCTGGCGATGAGAGCACGGACCAGAATGGCATGGAGTTTGAACTGCTTGCGGCCTCGCTGCGCGCCGACGCCAGCGACGCCGTCGCATTCCTGGAGGCGCTGGCCACCAAGCTGAGCGGCGCGCTGCCTCAGCGCACACAGGTCGAGCGCGCGGGCGGACTCTTCAGCCGCGTCCATCATGTGCGGCGCATTGCGGTGCGGCTGGGCGAGTGGGAGTATGCGCTGGTGGCCGAGCCAGGCGGCGCGCTGGAGGCCAGCCGCACGCATGCCGTGCGCGGCATCACCCTCAAGAGCGAGCCGCTCAGCCTCGACCAGTGGATCGAAGCGCTCTCCACCGACCTGACCGAACTGGCGCGCACGAGCCTGCAAGATCAGACTGCCCTGCGCCGCCTGTTGAGCTAGCGCGCGAGCGGGCCGTGCGGGCGCCGAAACGCCGATACCATCCCACGCCGTCCATCCTACGCTGAAGCTGAAGACCCTGCCACCGCAGGGAAGACGCCTGGGGAGCGATCCTCCGGCGGGAACGAGGAGTAGAAGACGATGCCGCGTCAGACACAGGGCCAGCAGGGACAATCGCAAGACCAGCAAGGACAGGGGATTCAGCCCGACCAGTCGTCGGCGCCCGTGCAGATGCCAGAGCATGCGCTCGAACGCCTCAAGCGCATGCGTGGCGGCGATGGCGTGCGTCCACTCTTCACCAGCGACCTCTCCGTCAACGAGTTTCTGCTGGTGAAGGAGGCGGGCTTCGATCCCGTGGGCATGGTTGTCGGGTCGAGCATCTATCACATCGGCTATCAGCGTTCGATGTTCAACGTCAGCCAGGAACTCGGCGTGCTCTCGCAGGCGATGTATAGCGCGCGTGAGCTGGCGATGTCGCGCATGGAGGCCGAAGCCGACGCGCTGGGCGCCGATGGCATCGTCGGCGTGCGGCTGGATGTCGGGCGCTACGAGTGGGGCGCTGACCTGGCTGAGTTCATCGCCATCGGCACGGCGGTGCGCTCACGCGACGGCACGAATCATCGCACTAAGTTTGGCAAGCCCTTCACCAGCGACCTCTCTGGCCAGGATTTCCGCACGCTGCTCGCCGCTGGCTACCGCCCGCAAGGGATGGTGATGGGGAGCTGCGTCTACCACGTCGCCTATCAGGGGCTGGGGCAGTGGATGAAGACGGTGGGGCGCAACACAGAGATGCAGAACTATACCCAGGGTCTCTATGACGCGCGCGAGCTGGCGATGGAGCGCATGCAGGCCGAGGCGGAGAACCTCGGCGCCGACGGCATCACTGGCACGCAGATCAAAGAGTCGAGTCACGGCTGGGATAGCCATGTCATCGAGTTCTTCGCCGTCGGCACTGCTGTCGTCGCCATCAGCGAGAACCATCAGATCACGCCGCCGCAGATGGTGCTCAGCCTAAACGGCTAGCAGCCAATCATCGCCACGGACACAAACGAAGCCTCCCATGCCTGAATGATTCAGACGCGAGAGGCTTCGTCCGCGTACACAGGGCGCTAGCGCCGCCATCACCCGTTGGTTGACGGAGAGCCGGGTCAGGAGGATACTGGATCAACCAGCGTCAGATCGAGGCGGAGCTGTCGAGCGGGCGCATCTCATGGCCGTTCTACATCGCCTTTGGCCAGAAGCCGCGCTAAGTCCGATGGGCAGGCTGCGGCGCGGACGCCGCGCCGCAGAAAGCTGGCTGTAGCGCGGCGCCACGC
>JAICSR010000289.1 GCA_025936795.1 Ktedonobacterales bacterium
GAGACGGCCAACCTGGCGATCACGCTCAAGGCGGCGGGCGCTGACCTCGTGCTCTGCGCCAGCAATCCGCTCTCGACCCAGGACGATGTGGCCGCCTCGCTGATGGCCGACTACGGCATCGCCGTCTACGCCATCAAAGGCGAGGATGAAGCGACCTACTTCAAGCACATTCGCGCCGCGCTCGACCACCAGCCGCAGATGACGATGGACGATGGCTGCGATCTGGTGACGGTGCTGCACAAAGAGCGCGCCGACCTGCTCGGCAACGTCATCGCCGGGACCGAGGAGACGACGACGGGCGTGATTCGCCTGCGCAGCATGCAGGCGAATGGCGTCCTGCGCTTCCCGGTGCTGGCCGTCAACGATTCCGACACGAAGCATCTCTTCGACAACCGCTATGGCACCGGCCAGAGCACACTCGACGCGGTGATTCGCGCGACGAACCGGCTGATCGCCGGGCGCACGCTGGTTGTGGCGGGCTACGGCTGGTGCGGCAAGGGCGTCGCCTTGCGCGCCAAGGGCCACGGCGCCAACGTGATCGTGACCGAGGTGGACCCGGTCAAGGCCATCGAGGCGCTGATGGACGGCTTCCGCGTCATGCCGATGCTGGAGGCGGCGCCGATCGCCGACATGATCATCACCGTGACAGGCGACATCAACGTGCTCGACCGCGAGCATCTGGCGGCGCTCAAAGACGGCTGCATCTTCGCCAACTCCGGTCACTTCAACGACGAGATCAACATCCCCGCGTTGGAGGCGCTGGCGACTGGCGGCCACCGCGCGGTCAAAGATTTCGTCGAGGAGTATACCTACGGCGATGGACGCAAGGTCTACCTGCTGGCCGAGGGGCGACTGGTCAACCTCTCAGCGGCGGAGGGCCACCCGGCGAGCGTGATGGACATGAGCTTTGCCAACCAGGCGCTGGGCGCGGAGTACATGCTCCAGCATGCCAAGGAGCTGACGCCGCAGGTCTACACCATCCCGGCGGACATTGACCGCGAGATTGCGGCGCTGAAGCTCAAAGCGATGGGCGTCAAGATTGACACCCTGACCGACGCGCAGCAAGCGTACCTGGCCGCCTGGGAGTCTGGAACCTAGGCGCCGAGGCATTTCTGCTCCTCTCCCCTCTCCCGCCGCAGCGGGGGAGGGGCTGGGGGAGGGGGCAAGCCCCGGGCAAACATAGACAATCGGTATGTGGATGGCGATGTGGGTTTGAGTAGCGCTGGCGTGGCTTCGGGCGAGGCTAGCAGAGAGAGGCAAGATAGGTAGCATGGCGGACACAAGCAGTTTCATGAGTTCGCCCCGCACGTTCTTCACGAGCGAGAGCGTGACTGAGGGGCATCCCGACAAGCTGTGCGATCAGATCAGCGACGGCGTGCTCGACGCCCTGCTGAAGGATGATCCCTTAGCGCGTGTGGCCTGCGAGACGGCGACGACAACCGGGCTGGTGTTGGTGGCGGGCGAGATCACGACGACCGCCTGGGCCGACATCCCCGCGATTGTGCGCTCGACCATCGAGCAGGTGGGCTACGTAGACGCCCGCTATGGCTTCGACTACCGCACTTGCGGCGTCACCACCTCGATTGGCAAGCAAAGCCCCGACATTGACATGGGTGTCAGCTCCTCAGTGGAGGAGCGCGAGCGCATGGCGACCGGCTCGCTCTCCGAGGCTGAGCTAGACGCCATCGGCGCGGGCGACCAGGGCATGATGATCGGTTTCGCCTGCAACGAGACGCCTGAGCTGATGCCCGCGACGATCAGCTATGCCCACAAGCTGACCCGCCGCCTCTCTGAGACCCGCCGCGCCGCCTGGGCGGGCAATGGCACGATGGGCTACCTGCGCCCCGACGGCAAGAGCCAGGTGACGATTCAGTACGAGCATGGCAAGCCAGTGCGCGTGGATACGGTCGTCATCTCGACCCAGCACGCAGAGGATGTTAGCCAGAAGCAGATTGCCGCCGATACGCTAGAGCAGATCATCAAGCCGGTGATTCCGGAGGGAATGCTCGACGCGCAGACGAAGGTCTTCGTCAACCCGACTGGGCGCTTCGTCATCGGTGGCCCGATGGGCGACGCAGGCCTGACGGGCCGCAAGATCATCGTGGACACCTACGGCGGCATGGCGCGCCACGGCGGCGGCGCCTTCAGCGGCAAAGACCCGACCAAAGTGGACCGCTCGGCGGCCTATGCGGCGCGCTACGTGGCGAAGAATATCGTCGCGGCGGGCCTGGCTGACCGCTTCGAGGTGCAGATCGCCTATGCGATTGGCGTGGCGCATCCGCTCTCGCTCTTTGTTGAGACGTTTGGCACAGGCAAGGTCTCCGATGAGGAGATCATCGCGCTGATTCGCGAGCACTTCGATCTGCGCCCGGCGGGCATCATCCAGACACTGGACCTGCGCCGCCCGATCTACCAACAGACGGCGGCGTTTGGCCACTTTGGCCGTACCGACATTGATCTGCCGTGGGAGCGTCTCGACAAGGTGGACGCCCTGCGCGCTGCGGTCGGCGCGACGGCCAGCGCGCAGAACTAGCGTTCTTCACGAGGGACAGCATGCCAGCTCAGCGCATTCTCTGGAAGTGGCTCGACGGCTCAGGACATGAGTGCGCGCATCTGTCCCGCCAGAACGGCTCCTGGCGCATCGTTGGCGCGGCGCTGCTTGCCCATGAGGGGCGACCGTGCCAACTCACCTACAGGCTCACATGTGACGCAGCATGGCAGACACAGGCTGCGCATGTGACAGGGCGGCTCGGCGATACCAGGGTAGCGGTTGACATCGCGCGAGATGGCGCAGGCGGCTGGCTGCTCAATGGCCAGACATGCGCCGAAGTCGCGGGCTGTGTAGACATAGACCTCAACTTCAGTCCCGTCACCAATTTGCTGCCGATACGGCGGCTGGCGTTGTCCGTTGGTCAGGCGGCGGAGGTGCGGGCTGCCTGGCTGCGCTTTCCAAGCTTTACACTGGAGCCGCTGGACCAGGTCTACCGTCGCATTGGCGAGCATCTCTACCGCTACGAAGCGGTCGCGAGCGGATTCACTGTTGACCTCACGGTCAACGCAGCAGGTTTCGTCACCCGCTATGGCGATATCTGGGAAGCGCAAGCGATCAGTGAGTGATCCGCTCGCCGCTTCTTCTCGTCTGCGGCTTGCTCACCGCTAGCGCCAGCGCGACCTCATCCCCTGCCCCCTCTCCCACAGGAGGGAGGGGGTATTGTTGCCGCGCGTGTAGCGGCGGGATCACTGGCCCACCTCGCGCAGCCGCCGCAGCAGATAGCGGCGCTCCACCTGATTCTGGCAGAGGGCGAGCGCGCGCTGATAGCTGGCCCGTGCTGCCTCGGCGTCTCCGGCGCGGCGCAGCAAATCGGCGCGGGCGGCGTGGTAGAGGTGGTAATCGGCGAGGCGCGCGCTCAGGCGCTCATCGTCGAGCAGCGCGAGGCCTGCGACTGGCCCCTCGGCCATCGCCACGGCGACCGCGCGGTTCAGGTCCACGACGGGCGAGGGCGCTAGCTTGGCGAGGCTGGCGTAGAGCAGCGCGATCTCGCTCCAATCGGTCGCGGCGGGCGTCGTGGCCTGCGCATGCAGCGCGCTGATGGCCGCCTGAATCTGGAAGGGGCCGCGTTGGCGTGCGCGTAGCGCCTGATCGAGCCGCGCCAGCCCCTCGGCGATCTCGGCGCGATCCCACAGCGCGCGATTCTGCTCCTCCAGCGTGATGAGGTCGCCCTGCGCATCCACACGGGCGGCGCGGCGAGCGTCGGTCAGCAGCATCAGCGCCAGCAGCCCCAGCGCCTCTGGTTCGCCGGGTAGCTCTGGCTCGCGGGCGAGCAGCGTCACGAGCAAGCGCGTTAGGCGAATGGCCTCGGCGCAGAGTTCGCGGCGCATCAGGGAATCGCCAGCGGCGGCGGTGTAGCCTTCGTTGAAGATGAGGTAGAGCGTGGCGAGCACGCCATCGAGCCGCTCTGGCAGCAGGCGCAGCGGTGGCGCCTGATAGGGGATGCCCGCGTCACGAATCTTGCGGCGGGCGCGCACGAGCCGCTGCGCCATCGTCGCCTCTGGCACGAGGAACGCGCGGGCGATCTCATCCGTGGAGAGGCCGCCGAGGGTGCGCAGGGTCAGCGCAATCCGCGCCTCCAGCGCCAGCGCCGGATGACAGCAGGTGAAGAACAGCTTCAGCCGCTCATCGGGAATGTCGTCGGCGTCCGCTGCCGCATGGTCCTGCGCGGCTTCGAGCGCCGTCAGCGCATCGAGTGTCTGCTGCTTGCGCAGCAGCGTGGCGTCGCGCCGCAGCCGGTCAATCGCGCGGCGGCGGGCGATGGCGGTCAGCCAGGCGGCGGGATTGCGCGGCATGCCCTCGCGCGGCCACTGGCGTAGCGCCGCCTCCACCGCGTCTTGCAGCGCATCCTCGGCGAGGGTGAAATCGCCGACGCTGGCGATCAGCGTGGCGAGCATCTGCCCCGACTCCTCGCGGAAGGTTCGCTCAATGATCTGTGGCGCCTGCTGCATATGTCCCTGCCTGCGGCTGAAATTCCCCCTCGCCTCGTTGGAGAGCCGTCGCGCCAGCGGAGCGGCGGCTGACCGAAGGCCGGGGCAAGGGGGTGAGGTCGCTAGCTCTCGAACTCCATCACCGGGCGCACCTCGACGCAGCCGAAGGCCGCGCCGGGGATGTGCGCCGCGATCTCGATGGCCTCATCGAGGTTGGCGGCGTTGACGAGATAGAAGCCGCCCAACTGCTCCTTCGTCTCGGCGAAGGGGCCGTCGGTGGTGAGCGCCTTCCCCTCTGGCGCCCGCACGGTGGTGGCGGATGACGTGGGCATCAAGGCTTCGCCGCCCATGAGCTTGTCTTTGTACTGCTCACCAAAGGCGAAGTACGCCGCCATCGACGCGTCCATCTGCTCCTTGCTTGCTGCGGCGTCCTGCGTTTCATTGGTATAGATCAACAACGCATAGCGCATGGCTGCCTCCTCCAGGCTGTGTCACACGAATGGCATGCGCGGTCAGGCGCATTCGCCCGCCATCTCTCCATTCTACAAATACGTCGCACGGGTCGGCGCGAAAACGACAGTGCGGAGGACGAGTTTCGATGAGTTTCGGCGTAAGTTCTGGCGATTTGTCACGCGATGCCCGCCAGAGCTTCGGGGGATTCAAGGGCTGATGCTATGCGACAGATTCAGGCGTCGTCGGACTGGTCGGATTCGTCGGCGGCGTCGGGCGAGGATGGCGGATGCAGGTGTGCGCGGCGATTGAGGCTATAGAGCAGCAGCGCGGGCATGGCGATGAAGATGAAAAGTGTGGCGATGATGACGATGGTGGCGGGATCATGGTTGTAGACGCCATAGGCGATCAGCGCGAGGATGCCAAGCGCCA
>JAICSR010000109.1 GCA_025936795.1 Ktedonobacterales bacterium
GCCTGGACCAGCGCCGACCTGCTGGGCAAACGCCTCCAATTCCATCGAGAAGAGCTCGATGTTCACTGTCGTCGCCAGATGCCACACTGTGCGCCTGGAGGCGGGATGCACGAAGCCAACCAAGTAGCGCCAGGCGTAGCGATGCTCGACGGGGGCGATGGGGGCGATGGGACGCTGGCCTGGGAGCGACCAGACCGCGCGCAGGATGGGCTTGAGACCGATCCGGTGTTCGTCGACGGCCCACATCTCAACGGTCGCCTGCGGAAAGGCCATCGCCACCTGCCGCAGCTGTGGTCGCAGGCGCTGATTGAACTCGGCTTGGGCTTGCGGGTCGGCATGCACATGACGCGGGCGGGGCATACGCAAACGTGCCCCAAGGCGCCGCAGGTAGACCCAGCCGAGTTGACGACCAACGCATCGACCCAGAGGCTGGCTGATCCAGGCGGCGACTGTCCGCCCGCTCCAGCGCTCACCCTCGGGCGCTGATCCTCCGACGATTACCGCCACCAACTCGTCCCACTGCGCCGCGCTCAAGAGCCGGCCGCTAGGTCGTGGTTGACGTCGGAGGTCTTTGACTCCGTCGAGGCCCTACTGGTTGTAGCGTTGAGCGATGCGCCCGATCCAATAGGCGGAATAACCAGTGAGGTTGGCAATGGCTTTGGTGGCCAGCCCACGCGCCAAGAGCCACAAGAAGTGCCAGCGACTATGCTCGACTGGATACTGTGTGCTCCGATAGCGCTCCTCAAGTTGCTCGTTGGTCAGGTGCGCTTCAAGCGAGATGCGTCGTGTCATGCCTCCGTTCTACAACGGTGCGACACGACACGGTATCACTGCATTCTGCTTCACCATAGCGCGCCTCCCTGGCTGATCCTCCTGCTGCACACGAGAGCGCAGCGGCGTCGACTTCCAGTTGCGTCACTCTCTGGGCATGCGGGCGCTCTCCTCGAAGACGCCCGCCTCGCGCAGATGCGAGATGTCGTTGAGCGCCATCAGCAGCCGTCGCTCGCCTAGCACACGCGCCACCGAGACGCTGGTATTGGCGGCGGGGAAGAAGTAGTCGCGCTCCAGCCCCAGCAGATCAGCGAACCAGGCGTTGATGGCGCCGCCGTGCGAGAAGACGGCCACGCGCTCGCCCGGATGCCGCTGGTGGATGCGCGCCACCGCCCCCACGATGCGCGCGCGGAGCTGCGCAGTCGGCTCGCTGCCAGGGATGGCGCTCCACCGACCACCGCTGACGGCGATGTCGGCGATCTCGCGCAGCCGTCGCCGCAGCAGCTTCGAGACTTCGGCGGGATCGTCGCTGGCGAGGTCGCCGCCAATCGGGCCAAGCTCGACCTCCCGCAGGTCGTCATCCAGCGCGATGGTCAGGCCGAGCGCCTGGGCGGTTGGTTGGGCGGTCTGCACGGCGCGCCCGGTGGGGCTGCTATAGATGGCGGTCGGCTTGTAGAGCGCCATGCGACGGGCCAGCGCTTGCGCCTGGCGGCGGCCCAGCTCGCTGAGCGCCTGCGCGTCGTAGTCGCCCAGCACGACTTCATCCTGCCCCGGCAGCGCATCGCCATGCCGCACGAAGTAGACCTCCGTCCCGCCACCTTTCAGGCTGAGGAAGGTATCCGGCGCGTCGTCATTTGTGTCTGGCTGATCTGGCTGGTCTGGCATGGTTCCTCGCTGTTCTTCATCCAGTGCTGAGCCGCCGCAGCGAACTGCGCGCCCGCTGCGGCTACGGCATCTCCATCGTGCGCAGTCGCCAGGTGCAGACGGCGGCGCCTAGCAGCACGATACCACCAACCACCAGCAGGCTCGTGGCCCCTGAGAGACTGGACGGCGCGAGCGACGCCAGCGGCGAGGTTCCCAGGCCCAGATGCAGCGTGCCCTCCACATAGCGCCGGACCGAGAGCGTCGCTAGCCCGGTCGAGATGCCAGCGGCGATGCCTTCCCAGATCACTACGTAGAGGATGCCAACGATCAGGCCCTGACGCGGCAGGAAGAGTCCGAGCGGCAGAAATACTGCGGTATACGCCAGGCAGCCCGCCAGCCCCGCCAGCAGCAGCGCGCCAAGCGTTTGCCCCTCGAAGGCGCCCACCGCGCCGACCGCATACATCACCGCCAGCGCCACCTCGACGAGCGCCGCGCAGACCAGCGCCGACGCGATATATTTCGCCGCCACCACGTTCAGGCGCGGGATGGGCTTGAGCGTGAGGTAGGGCAGCGTTTTGTCGTCCACTTCGCCGCCCAGCGCGCTGGTCGCCAGAATCAGCGCCGTGAGGGGCAGCAGCAACGGCAGCACCAGCAGATCAAACAGTTGCAGCGTAAACCCATCATCCGTGGCGCCGCTCGCGCTCAGCCGAAAGACCAGCGCCAGCAGGGCAGGAACCGCCAGCAGCAGCGCCACCACGATCAAGCGCCGACTGCGTGTCAGCGCGCGCACCGTCAGGCTGGCAATTGGGATCATCGAATCCATCAGTTCTGCCCCCCACTCACCAGATAGCGGAAGACCGTCTCCAGGTCTTCATCCAGGCCCTCGATGGCATACAGCCGTATGTTGGCTTGCTGCGCCGCGCGCGGCACAGCCTGATGGAACGCGAGTGGTGCGGTCGTCTCGACGACGAGCGCCTGCGCTTCCAACGCCACGCTCGTGACGCCAGGCGCCACCACCAACGCTTGCGCCAGCGTCTGCGCGTCGCTACATGTGACACGCACGCGCCGTGGACGGTCATCCATCAGCGCCCGGATGGCGTGATAATCGCCCTCGGCGGCCAGCTTGCCATTGACCATCACCAGCACGTTCGATCCCATGCGCTCCACTTCATAGAGGATATGCGAGGAGATCAGCACGGTCTTGCCAGCGGCGCCGAGCGCGGTGAAAATCTGCATGATGGCGAGGCGCTGGCGTGGGTCGGCGCCCGACAGCGGCTCATCGAGGAAGAGCACGGCGGGGTCATGTACCAGCGCCTGTGCAATCTTCACCCGCTGGCGCATGCCCTTCGAGTAGGCGCCCAGCCGTCGGTCCGCCACATCGAGCAGGTCCACCGTCTCCAGCGCCGCACGCGCCGCCGCCCGTGGATCAGGCAGGTGGCACAGCCGCGCCGAAAGCTCGATGAACTCGCGCGCCGTGAGGAAGGGATACAGCCCTTCCTGCTCTGGCACGACGCCGATCTGGCGATAGAGCGCGGGATTTGCCACGACTGGCTGCCCCAGCACGCGCACCTCGCCGCGACTGGGGTGTAGCTGCCCGGTCAGCAGTTTGAGGGTGGTGGATTTGCCCGCGCCATTCGCGCCAAGCAGGGCCGTCACACCTGGCCCCAGCGCGAAGGTGACATCGGAGAGCGCGACCTTGTCGCCGTACCACTTACTGACGCCCACTAGCTCAATCGTGGCGGGGCGGCCATTGACCAGCGCGCCAGCCGTCGCGCCAGGGGCGCCACGGCGCTCGCGCGCGCCAGTCGTTGTGGCGCCCGTTGTTGTCACACTTGTCGGCATCAGTCGTCTCCCCTCAGGTAGCGCCAGGCGAGCACGCCCAGGCTGAGCGCTGTCACTCCCAGCGTCACGAGCAGGTAATAGCCGCCGCTCAAGGGCGCCGCGATGGCAGCGCCGAAGAGCCAGTTCATCACCTGCGCTGGCAGGTTCGCCAGGTCGAGCAGCGCGAACCACTCGTGTCCACTGAAGTTCATCCCCTGACTGATGACGTTACTCACGACCGTGCTGATGAGCATCAATCCGAGAAATATGCCAGACGCATAGGGGCGACGGTCGCTGAACGCCGCCGTCATCAACGCCAGCGCGCTATAGTAGAGGGCCGCCAGCAGTCCACCAACGACCAAATGCCAGAGATCATTGGAATGGTGGCTCAGATAGCCCCACACCGAAGGCGCCAGCAGGGTGTTGCCAATGAAGAGCAGCAGCCAGGGGCCGAGCGTCAGGAGCAGCAGCAGCCCCATCTGCGCGAGCACCTGCGCGGCGACATAGTGCAGCCGCCGAATCGGCGCGGTGAAGTAGAGCGAGAGCACGCGCTGTCGTCGGTCGGCGCACAGGAGGTCAGGCGCCGACAAGCCTGCGAACAACACAAAGAAGATGGTGGCGATGCTGAACAGGCGCAGATACATCGGGCCATCGCCTGCGATCTCTCCGCCCGCAAGCACGACCACCGCCAGCACTACTAGCGTCATCAGGTAGGTGATGCTGATGAAGAGCCACGGCAGCAGCTTGGCGTACGCTGGTCGGCGCAGCCCCAGGCCACGCCGCATCCCGGCGACCACCATCACCGCAACGTTGTGGGTGACGCCCAGCCGAACGCCGGTATAGCGCTGATAGCCACGGTCAACAATGCGCGCCCCAGCGCCTGTGGGTGGCTGGCCCGTCGGTTGCTCCATTGAGTGCTCCATCATCGGCGCGCCTCGGCATGCGTCGCCTGGGCGGGCTGCTGTCCGGCGAGGTAGATATCTTCGAGGGTCAGCGAGCGGCGCTTGAGATACATCACCGCCGCATCCGTCTCCACGGCGCTATCGCGGATCGCGTCGTAGACCGCATCCGAGCGGTAGTCCACGCGCACCTCGTAGCCGTCGCACTCGGCGCCGTAGCCACGCGCCCGTAGCGCCTCGGCCAGCGCCTCGCCCGGCGCGCGTGTGCGAATCGTGACCGCGCCCGTCGCCGTGGTCAGCTCCGCCAGCGAACCCTGCGCCGCCACCTGCCCCTGGTTGAGGATGATGACATTGTCGGCGACGCGCTCAACGTCTGTCAGCAGATGCGACGAGAGCACGACATGAATGCCCATCACATGGGCGATGCGCCCGATCAGCGCAATCATCTCATCGCGGCCAGCGGGGTCGAGGCCATTGGTTGGCTCGTCCAGCAGCACCATCTGTGGATCGTGGACGAGCGCTTGCGCCAGTTTCACGCGCTGCTTCATCCCCGTCGAGAAGCCGCCAATCGCGCGGAAGCGCTCCTCGCCCAATCCAACCGCGTAGAGCGTGTCGCTGGCCCGCTGAATCGCTACCTGGGTAGGCAAGCCGTGCAACTCGCCCATGTAGCGCACGAAGTCCTGCGCTCGCCAGTCGGCGGGCAGGCAGTCGTGTTCGGGCATGTAGCCCACCAGCGCGCGCACGACCAACACCTCGCGCCGAATATCGTGGCCTGCGACGGCGACCTGCCCCTCATCAGGGGTGAGCAGGCCAAGCACGACCTTGATCAGGGTGCTCTTGCCAGCGCCGTTTGGCCCCAGCAATCCCGTACATCCCGCCGACACGCGCAACGAGACGTGATCTAACGCCTGGGTCGCGCCAAAGCGTTTGCTGAGTTGCTCCGTTTGAATGACGGGTTCATCCTGTGACGTCACATACCCCTCCTGGACCCGCGAATTGCGATCATGTCGCCAACCGCCCGCGCCCGCGCCAAGCCCTTCTCAGTGGTCGCAATCTCGTTCGGCCCCGACTGTTATACGGCCCAGCGCGTGTGAATGCTAGTGCTCCATGACGCACAAACGCTCAACTGACAGGATTGCAACGGCGCTGCGACAGGATTGCGACACCCGGCGGCGCGACGCAACGGGCTACCTCAACTCACGCGCTGCACATGCAGCAAATACTCCTTTCGATTGAGCGGATTGAAATCCATGCGCCTGCGTGTGGGGAACGCTCCCTCCATTTTGCGGAACCCGCCGTCTTGCACCAGCAAATCGCCCTCACCCTCCGTAAAGGCAGCCAGTTCTCGCCTGAACGCCTCAGTTGTGGCCACTGGCAGCGCGCCCGTCAACAGGAACGTGTCGTTGCGCAGCGTGGGTTGCTCGTAGACCGCTCTCAACGCTGACAGTTTGAACAGAGCCACGCTGATCGCAT
The DNA here is from genome assembly GCA_025936795.1 of Ktedonobacterales bacterium. Classification (GTDB taxonomy): domain Bacteria; phylum Chloroflexota; class Ktedonobacteria; order Ktedonobacterales; family JADMIN01; genus JAKAIY01. The sequence goes on from JAICSR010000109.1 coordinate 5,829, forward strand.
CGGCAGGGGCGCTCAACTCAAACTGGTTGATCGGCTCATAGACATCCGTGCCAGCGTGTGAAAGCGCCTCCATCACCACCAGCGGCGTCAGAAATCTGAAGTCGCTGCCCGTCGTCGCGGGCGTGTAGCGTGTCTCAGTAATGGTGAGGACGAGATCGGTCAGCTCCCAGCCGTAGAGACCCTGGGCAAGGGTGGCCCGCGCCGCCTCCTCCATGACCCGATAATACGAAAGCTTCAGCGCGCCTGCGGGGCTGCGATATGTCACCCCACTGCCCACTGGCCCCGGCTCGATCCGCAGGCCAACGGTCGCGATGAACGGATTCTCAGGCGCTCCCAGGCGCTCGATGGCCTGGCCAACGCCGCTGGGCTTTTCGATACAGACGATGCTGGTCTCCGCGAACTGAACCTCCAGTCCATAGCGCTCCATGAGGGTGGCTTCGATCACCTCTTTCTGCACCTCACCAAAGATGCGCAGATAGAGCGCCTGCTGCGCCTCATCCCGCAGCACAGCGATCAGCGGGTCTTCCTCCGCAAGTTCCAGCAGCGCCTGATAGAGCTGGCGCCGCTGCTCGCGGCGCCTGGCGTCAATCTGTGTCTCCATCCGAGGCGTCGCGAAGCGCAGGGTCTTGATGTGGTCGGACCAGGCGCCCACCACATCGCCAATCTTCGCCTCTCTCAATCCCCAGACCTTGCAAAACTCGCCTGCTCCCACGCTCTGGACTTGCACTGCCTTGCCGTCCCTGAACAGATGAAGCTGCTGAATCTTGCTCGTGCGCGTCTCCATCTCGCCATTGCGCGTCCCCCGCTGCAACTCCACCGACGTTTTCACGCGCAGCCTGCCCGCAAACACCCGGATATAGGCGACCTTCTCGCCTGCCGCCTCCCGCTCCAGCTTGAAGACGACTGATGAGAGTGGCGCGTCTTCCTGGCTAGTCGTGGAGGGCAGCAGGCTGACGAGAGCGGCGAGTAGCTCTCTCACGCCTACACCGGTCATCGCCGAGCCGAAAAAGATCGGGATGAGTTGCGCTTGCCCCACCTGCCGCGCGAGCGCCGCTTGCGCCTGCTCTGCAGTGATGGCCTTGCCCTCCACATAGGCGGCGAGCAACTGTTCATCGTCGGGCGCGAGCAGGTCGATGCAGGTGGGCAGGAATAGTGGGTCGCACAGATCGTTGGGGATGACGGCAGCCTGCTTCGTTCCGATGTGCGCGGGTCTGTTGAGGGGGATGACGCGCGCAGTGAGTTTTTGCCGGATGCGCTCGACCAACTCATCCGCTTGCGCGCCGCTGCGATCAATCTTATTGATGAAGATGATCGTGGGGATGCTCAGTTTGCTCAGGGCCGCGAACAAAATCCGCGTCTGCGCCTGAATCCCTTCGACGGCGGAGATCAGGAGGATCGCGCCATCGAGGACGCTGAGGGAGCGCTCGACTTCGGCGAGGAAGTCGGCGTGTCCAGGGGTATCAATCAGGTTGATTTTCAGGTCGTTGACGACAAACGAGACGACAGAGGCCTTGATCGTGATGCCCCGCCGCTTTTCGAGTTCGAGCGTATCGGTCTGGGTAGTTCCAGTATCTACCCGGCCAATTTCGCTGATGACGTGTGTTTCATAGAGGATGCGCTCGGTCAGGCTGGTCTTGCCAGCGTCTACATGCGCCACAATCCCCAGGTTGAGCGTTGTCACGCGCAATGATCCTGTTCTTTGCTCTCATGAGCATCTCCCTTCGCATAGAAAACATCTGATTTCGGCGCATGGTACCCTCATCTCCTTTGCTCTTCACGAGTCATAGAAAGGTCATGGACCCTGGCTGAAGCGCCGGGTCGCCGCCAATCACGATTGCAGCCAATGTAGCACAAACGCGCATATTGGTAGAAGGGGACGGTGAGCCGTCGATGCTGAGCGCCCGCCTTCGCTCCATCTCTACACGCCTGCTTCGCCCTCGCAGACCGCCAGCGCACGGCGTCCCAGCGCGGGGATGCCCTCGCCCAGTGTGGCGAAGAAGGGGTCGTCGGTCGTGCCGGAGAGGTGGCGCTTGTAGCTGCCTTCGAGCAGGATGGCCAGCTTCCAGATTGCCAGCGCGACGTAGAAGGCGACGTGATCCATCTGGCGGCCCGTGCGCGCGGCGTAGCGCTGCACGAGTTTCGCGCGTGTGGGGAAGCCCGGCTGCGCAGTGACGTTCCAGGCGGCGTCGCCCAGCGCGCCCATCTCCGGGTCGCCCGGCTCGCGCCAGAACGAGAGCAGGTAGCCGACATCCGCCAGCGGATCGCCCAGCGTCGCCATCTCCCAATCGAGGATCGCGACGGCGCGGGCAGGCGGCTCCGGCGCGAACATCAGGTTATCGAGGCGATAGTCGCCGTGCACGACAGTCGCGGCGGGCGACGCTGGCAGATGCGCCTGGAGCCAGGCTGTTACCGCGTCGAGGTCAGGCAGCGGACGATTGCGCGAGGCGTCAAGCTGGCCGGTCCAGCGGCGTAACTGGCGCTCCAGATAGCCCTGTGGCTTGCCCAGGTCGCCTAGCCCGACGGCCTGCCAGTCGACGGCGTGCAGGTCAGCCAGCCGGTCAATCACCGCGTAGCCGAGCGCTTCACGCGCCGCGACATCGGCCTGGAACGCGGGAGGTAGTGTCGCGCGGATGACCACGCCCTGCACGCGCTCCATCAGATAGAATGGCGCGCCGATCACCGTCGCATCGTCGCAGAGCAGGATCGGCTGTGGGATGGGGACGTTGGTCTGCTCCAGCCCACGCAGCACACGGTACTCGCGCCCCACATCGTGCGCGGTGGGCAGCAGTGGTCCGCGCGGCGGGCGGCGCAACGCCCACTGGTCGCGCCCGCGTGTGATGAAGAACGTCTCATTCGAGTGGCCGCCGCGGATGCGCTCCACCTGAAGCGGCTCGCTGGCGTCTGGCCCCGGCAGCGCCTCCGCCAGATAGCGGCCCAGCGCCTCGGCGTCCACCAGTGGCGGCAGCGGCGCGCCCGACGCTGGCTGGCTGGGCGAGATAGCGGCATCGTTCGGCGCATCATTCGGCGCATCGCTCATGGGGCGCACTCCTCATCGTGGGGTGAACGACAACGCTCATAGTATACGCCGTGTATACGTCGCGCCCCTTCTCGGCGCTGTTGACTTCCGCGGTATGCTGGTGTCTGCGGTGGTGGGAAGCAGCCTGTATACGGCTGGCAGTGATGGGAGGCGCGCTGATGCTGGACATTGAACACTTGTCGCCGATTCCTTACCGCACGCTCTACCTCATTCGGCATGGGCAATATGAGCGCTCGATGGCGGCGGCGGAGCCAGGCGATGGCCCGCTGACAGCGCTGGGCAGGGAGCAGGCCGACCAGACCGGGCGACGGCTGAGCGGCTTCGTGGTGGATGTCATTCATCACAGCACGCTGATCCGCGCGACCGAGACCGCCCAGATCATCGCAACCCACTTTCCAGGCGTCGAGCTACGGCCTACGCCGCTGTTGAAGGAGTGTGCGCCGACCGTGGCCCCGGCGGCCCGCGCGCTGCTCGGCGAGACTGTCACCGAGGCGGACCTCCGGCGCAGCGACACGCAGGCGCAGCGAGTCTTTCGCCAGTGGTTCCAGCCGCTCGCGGCGGACGCGACCCAGGGCAGCCGGGAGATCGTCGTCTCCAGCGGCAACCTCATCAGCTATCTTGTCTCGCGCACGCTTGGCGCATCGGGCAGGCAGTGGATTCACACGACAATCCAGCATTGCGGCGTCAGCGAAGTTCTGCTCGGTGGCGACCGCGAGCGGCTGCTACTGCGCCACAACGATACCGGTCATCTGCCAGAGCGATTGCAAACCATCTGACGCCGCGCCTCAGCCCGTTAGCGGCTCAGGGCATAGGTCATCGGGCCGACCAGCGACACCATGCCCTTCAGTTCCATCATCGCCAGCGCGCCGGAGACCCGCGCCACTGGCAGCCCCGCTGCCCGGCAGAGGTCGTCAATGTGCTGCGGGTCGCCCGCCGCGCGTAGCTGGGTGATCAGCGCCGCCTCTGTCTCGTCCACTGGCAGCAACTCACGTAGCTCCATCTGCTGCGGCGCCATGCTCAGATTAAGCTCGGCCAGCGCGTCTTCCGCTGTGAGGATCAGCTTCGCGCCGTCCTGAATTAGCAGATTCGTCCCGGCGCTGCCTCGGCTGGTGATGTTGCCTGGCACGGCGAAGATGTCGCGTCCCTGCTCGGCGGCGAAGCGCGCCGTGATGAGCGCGCCACTCGCCGCAGGAGCCTCCGTCACCAGCACCGCCAGCGATAGCCCGCTGATGATGCGGTTGCGCGCCGGAAAGTTACCCGCGTCGGGCTGCGTCCCTGGCGCAAACTCCGTCACCACCGCGCCCTGCTCGACGATGCGCGCGGCCAGGCGTGCATTCTCTGGTGGATAGACCAGATCGGGGCCGCAGCCCAGCACGGCGATGGTGCGGCCACCCGCATCGAGCGCGGCCACATGCGCGTGGGTGTCGACGCCACGCGCCAGCCCACTGACGATGGTGACACGCTGCGCCGCCAGGTCAGCCGCCAGCCGCTCCGTCACATGGCGTCCATACGCGCTGACCTGGCGCGTGCCGACGACGCCGATGGCCAGATCATCCTCCGGCAGCAGGCGCCCGCGCACGTAGAGCACCGGCGGGGGCGCGGGAATCTCGCGCAGCAGGCGCGGATACTCGGCGTCAATCACGCGCAGCGCCCCGACGCGCAGCGTCAGCAGGCGTTCGAGTTCCGCCGCCGGGTTGATCGTGCGCCGCTGCCGCTCGAATGCGTTGGCGGTGCGCTCGTCCAGCCCCGCCTGACGCCAGGCGGCGGGCGACGCCTCCCACGCTGCCCGCGCGGCGCCAAAGGTATCGAGCAGCAGCGTAAAACGCGCCGGGCCGATGCCCTTGACGCGGTTCAGTGCGAGCCAGTAGGGCAGATCGGGGTCGGCCATCGCGTCGGTCGGGCGCATCGGCTCAGGGGCCAGCGCGGGCGCGAGGTAGGGCTGCGCGGGCGGCGGCGTCCATCCCGCCAGTTCGCCTGTCTCAGATGAGCGCTCGGGCACAGGCGCCTCTACGGATGGCTCGTCAGGAAACAGCGGCTCCGCGAATGGAGCTGAGTCATCATGGGACGCGGATGCCCGCGCGCCTTGCCTTTTCGACCCCATCCGCTACCGCCC